>PLUZ01000152.1 GCA_003162995.1 Methylocapsa sp.
GATCATTGGCGCAAACACGGCGCCTCCACCTCCGCCGCCTCCGCCTGGCTATTACCCGCCGTCCCCGCCGCCTCCGCCTGCACGTTGCGCGCGGGTTGGTTATGATGCCTATGGCAATCAGGTATGCACGGCGTATTACGGCTATTGAAACCTGACAGTACACTTCCTGCGATCGTCCGCCCTTCGCCTAACCATGGTGATCGCAAGGGCCGGGTGCCCGACGCGATCATACTGCATTATACAGGGCTCGTGACGGGCGCGGCTGCCCTAGAGCATCTTTGCACGGCAGCCTCGCAAGTGTCAGCGCATTATCTCATCGATGAACACGGCGAGCTTTTTCAGCTCGTCCCGGAGTTACGCCGGGCTTGGCACGCGGGCATCGGTGTTTGGGCCGGCGACCGCGACATGAATACCGTTTCGATCGGAATAGAAATCGCAAATCTCGGCCATATCGGCGGCTTGCCGCCCTATCCGCCAGAGCAAATCGAAACGGTGATCGCGCTTTGCCAGGACATTTCCGCGCGTTGGAAGATCGCTCCGGCACGCATTCTCGCGCATTCGGATCTGGCACCCGACCGCAAGATTGATCCCGGCGAACATTTTCCTTGGGCCCATTTGGCCAAGGCCGGGGTCGGTCATTTCGTGGCCCCCTGCGCCGTCGAAGATGGTTCGCGCCTCGAACGTGATGCCAGCGGTCTCGAAGTCGAAGCGCTCCAAGCGATGCTCGCGCGCTATGGCTATGGCATCAATGTAACCGGAGTCTATGACGCCAAAACGGAATCCACCATCACCGCTTTCCAGCGCCATTTCCGGCCTGCACGCGTCGATGGGATCGCCGATCCTTCGACGATCGCTACTCTGCGCAAACTTATCGACGCTTTACCGGCGTCTTAAAACGGCGAACCGAAACCGGTCTCCATCCGTGTCCTCCTTGCCTTGCCGCAGACCGGCAGTATAGTGCGCACCGCTTGCACCGTCCCTGGCAACGCGGGATTACATATGCAAATGTCACGCGTTCCGGCAGAAGCAAAATGGGGGCGTGATGCCGCCTTCAAAGGAAGTGCCTCGTGACGGATGCCGTAACGCCCGCGAATATTTTCCATATTGGGTTTGGATTCTGGGCATCGAAGGTGCTGTTAAGCGCCGTTGAACTCGGACTGTTCACCGAACTCGCCAAGGGACCCGCCGATCTTGCCACCGTGTCACAGCGGCTTGGCTTGCATGTTCGCTCGGCCCGCGATTTCCTCGATGCGCTCGTAGCGCTGAAATTGCTCGAGCGGCAGGATGACCACTACAGCAATACCCCGGAGACGGCTCTCTTTCTCGACCGGGCGAAGCCTAGTTATGCAGGCGGTCTTCTCGAAATGGCAAACGCCCGTCTCTATGAGTCTTGGGGCTCATTGACCGAGGCGCTTAAGACCGGCCGCAATCAGAACGAGGCCAAGGAGTCGGGCGATCTGTTCGCAGCGCTCTATGCCGATCCAGATCGGCTGCGCGGGTTCCTTGCCGCAATGAGTGGCGTCAACCTCGGCGCGGCGCAAGCGATCGCAGCCAAATTCCCGTGGAAGGATTATAAAACCTTTGCCGACATCGGCGCCGCGCAAGGCATGGTGGCGGCCACTCTTNNGCCATATTCTGCATGACTGGGATTTGCCGCAAAAACGCATGCTTCTCGAAAAAGCGCATGCCACGCTTCCGAAGGGCGGGGCACTCATTGTTTATGAGTCGATCATCGATGACGAGCGGCGCGAAAATGCTTTCGGTCTTATGATGAGCTTGAACATGCTGATCGAGACGACGGGCGGTTTCGACTTTACCGGCGCCGACTGTCAGACCTGGCTGCGTGAGGCTGGGTTCTTGCAAACGCGGGTCGAGCCGCTCACCGGTCTGGACTCGATGGTCATCGCGATCAAATAGGGCGGGGCACCTGTATCTGTACTACTCGGAAGGTTCCGGAACGGCGCCCGCAATCCGCGGGAACAGGCGGCGCCATTGCCGGTTCGACCAGAGCCGGAACCTGTCAAGGTAGAGATAGAGCACGGGCGTCGTGTAAAGGGTTAAGAGCTGGCTGACGATCAGCCCGCCGACGATCGCGATCCCAAGCGGACGCCGGATCTCACCCCCATCGCCGAAACTGAGCGCCAGCGGGATGGCGCCGAAAATCGCGGCGAATGTCGTCATCATGATCGGACGAAATCGCAAGATGCAGGCGCGAAAAATCGCGTCGTGCGGCGAAAGCCCTTCCGAGCGTTCCGCTTCGAGTGCGAAATCGATCATCAGAATCGCGTTTTTCTTGACAATGCCGATCAGCAAAATCACCCCGATCATGGCGATGATGCTGAACTCGGTGTGAAACAGCAAAAGCGCGAGAACCGCGCCCACCCCGGCCGAAGGCAGGGTGGAGAGGATGGTGACCGGGTGAACGAAGCTCTCATAAAGTATGCCCAAAACGATATAGATCGTGGCGAGCGCGGCAAGGATCAGGAAGCGCTCGTTCGCAAGCGACTCCCCGAATGCGCGCGCGGTGCCCTGAAAGCTGCCACGAATCGTGGCAGGGGGATGAAGCTTCGCCATCGCCTCATGGATCTCGCGTTCGGCATCGCCCAACGCGGCGCCAGGCTGCAGATTGAAGGAGATCGTGCTCGCCACGAAGAGGCCCTGATGATTGACCGCCAAGGGTGTGTGGCCTGGCTCGAAATGGCTGAAGGCGGCGAGCGGCACCATTGTTTCCTGAGTGGTGCTGACCGCCGCGCCGGACGACGTGCCCTGCTTGCCGGTGTTGGCGAGTGCATTGGTTTGTGCGTTGCGCGCTTCCTGACCCACTACATTCGTGGCCTGGGTGGAATTAGCGGGCGATGACCCTGGCGAGAGCTGGGCTGGACTCCGAGAAACCGTTCCCGCCACGGCATTGGTCGTCGATACGCCGCTTGGGCTTGCGCCTACGGTGCTGATATAGAGATCCTTCAGAATTGAGGGATCTTGCCAATAGCGCGGGTCCACTTCCATAACCACATGATATTGGTTGATTGCGCTATAGATGGTCGAAACTTGGCGCTGCCCGAACGCGTCATAAAGAGTATTGTCGATCTGACTCATGACCAGGCCGAGACGGGAAGCCGTGTCGCGATCGACGACAATATCTGTCTCCAAGCCTGTCTGCTGCTGGTCGGAATTGACATCCGCGACCACGGTACTGTTTTGCAAGGCGTCGACGAGACGCGGCACGAACGCATAGAGTTCGCTCGTGCTCTCACCCTGCAAGGTGTATTGGTAGAGGGCATTGCTCATCCGCCCGCCTATGCGGATATCCTGCACGGATTGCAGATAAAGACGCGCGCCCGGTACCTGCGTGAGTTTGCTGCGCAGGCGGGCGATTACTTGGTCGGCCGTATCGCTGCGTTCGGCGATTGGCTTAAGGTCGATATAGACCATACCGGAGTTGGTTTGGCCGCCGCCCGAGCCGGTATATCCTTTGACGCTGGCGATCGCCGGGTCGGCTTGCACGATCGCCTGAAGCTGCGCGAGTTTTAGACGCATCGCTTGGAATGAGATCGCCTGGTCGGCCTGAATGGAGCCGATCACGCGGCCGGTGTCCTGCTGTGGAAAGAAGCCTTTCGGTATGATCTTGAACAGTACGACGTTGAGGCCCATGGTCAAAAACAATACCAGCATCACCAAAATGCCGTGGCGCAGTGCCCAGCCCAGCGATCGCTCATAGCCGCGCAGAATTTTGGCAAATGGATCGAACCGGCGTGGATGCGCCTGCGACGGGGGTCTTGGCCGGAGAAATAGCGCGCACATCATCGGCGTCGTGGTCAAGGACAGGGCTAGCGAGACGAGGATCGCTAGCGAGAGGGTCATAGCGAATTCACGAAACAAGCGGCCGACAATTCCGCCCATCAAAAGAATCGGAATGAATACCGCGATGAGCGAGATGCTGATCGACAGCACGGTGAATCCCACCTCGCCCGCGCCGATCATGGCCGCCTCGACGCGCCCCCTTCCGGCATCGAGGTGGCGCGAGATGTTTTCCAAAACCACGATCGCATCGTCGACCACGAAGCCGGTCGCGATGGTCAGAGCCATCAGAGACAAATTGTTCAAGCTGAAATTCAAGAGATACATCGCGCCGAAAGTGCCGATAATCGAAACCGGCACGGCGACGGTTGGAATGATCGCCGCGCGAATATCGCGCAGGAACAAAAATACAATCAGCGTGACCAATAGAACTGCGATGACCAAGGTCCATTCGGTGTCGTGCAAGGAGGCGCGAATGGTATTGCTGCGATCGGAGGCGCGTGAGATGTCGATATCGCTGGGCATCGCCGCTTGGAGATGCGGCAATTCGGCCTTCACGCGTTCGACCGTGTCGATGATGTTGGCGCCCGGCTGACGGAAGATAATCGCGAAAACGGCTGGGCGTCCCTCCGCCAGGCCGAGATTACGCAAGTCCTCGACGGAATCCACGACGTTGGCGACGTCGGTGAGACGCACCGGGGCGTTGTTGCGATAGGCAACGATAAGCGGGATGTAGTCGGCGGCTCGCGTCGCTTGATCGTTGGTGTAGATTTGGCTGTGCCGTGTATCGTCCTCAATGTCGCCTTTCGGGCTGTTGGCGTTGGCGGAAGCAAGCGCCGCGCGCACGTCCTCAAGCCCAATGCCATATTTGGATAAGGCTTGCGGAATGAGCTCGACGCGCACCCCGGGCAAAGCACCGCCACCGATCACGACTTGACCGATTCCATCGAGCTGCGAAAGCCTTTGCTGAAGGATGTTGGTCGCATAATCGTACATCTGACCAGGCGTCTTGGTCTTCGAAGTCAGCGTGAGGATAAGGATCGGCGCGTCGGCGGGGTTGATCTTGCGATAGGTCGGATTGGTGGGCAGGTTCGTTGGCAGATCGGCTGCCGCTGCGTTGATCGCCGCCTGAACGTCGCGCGCGGCACCGTCGATGTCGCGGTCGACGTCGAATTGGAGGATGATACGGGTCTGACCGAGTGTACTTGTCGAGGTCATTTCCGTGATATGGGCGATTTGGCCGAGGTGGCGTTCGAGCGGGCCCGCCAAGCTCGATGCCACCGTCTCCGGGCTCGCACCCGGAAGCTGCCCCTGCACCAGGATCGTCGGAAAATCGACCTGCGGGAGCGGCGAGACCGGCAGCTTCAGAAATGCGAGGCTCCCCGCCAGGGCAATCCCGAAGGTGATGAGCGTGGTCGCCACCGGACGCGAAATGAAAAGGGCGGAAAGGTTCATCCTTGAGCCTCTCCGGCGGCCAGCGGAGGATTGCTGCGGCGCCCCCCCGCGAGCCGGAATGCCAGACGATCGAAATAGAGGTAAATCACCGGTGTCGTGAAAAGCGTCAAAACTTGGCTCACGATGAGCCCTCCGACGATCGCGACACCGAGCGGATTACGGAGTTCCGAGCCAGTGCCGGCTCCGAGCATCAAGGGCAAGGCGCCGAGGATAGCAGCGAAAGTCGTCATCAGAATCGGTCGAAAACGCAGGAGACAGGCTTGGAAAATAGCGTCGCGCGGCGCGAGCCCTTCGGTGCGTTCGGCGTCCAAGGCGAAATCGATCATCATGATCGCATTCTTCTTGACGATGCCGATCAGCAAGACGATGCCGATGATCGCGATGATATCGAGCTCATGGCCTGATACCATCAACGCGAGCAAGGCGCCCACACCAGCCGAGGGCAGGGTCGAGAGAATCGTTATGGGATGGATGAAGCTCTCGTAGAGAACGCCGAGAACGATGTACATCGTAATCACGGCGGCAATAATCAAAAAGACTTCGTTCGACGCCGAGGCGCGAAACGCCGCGGCCGCGCCTTGAAAGGACGAGATGAAGCTCTTGGGCAGACCGATCTCTCGCTCGGCAGTTTCGATAGCCGTGACGGCGGCGCCAAGCGAGGAGCCTCGCGCGACATTGAACGAGATGCTGGTGGCTGGAAACTGCGCGAGATGCGTGATCAACAACGGCCCAGGGCGCTCGCTCACATGGACGATCGCGGAAAGCGGAACTTGCCCGTTGGTGGAGGAGGATGACGACGGCAAATAGAATGAGGAAAGACTAGCCAGCGCGCGCTGCAAGGATGGGTCGGCTTCTAAAATGACACGGTACTGATTCGACTGCGTGTAAATGGTCGAGATAATGCGCTGGCCGAATGCGTCGTAGAGCGCATTGTCGACGCTGGCGGGCGTGATCCCGAACCGGGCTGCGGTTGCCCGGTCGATGGTAAGATCGACCGCGAGCCCTTGGCTCTGCATATCGCTGGCGACGTCGCTGATCTCCGGCATCTGCCCGAGCCGCTGCATCAGCTTCGGCACCCAGATATTAAACGCGCCGGGATCCGCATCCTGCAAAATAAAGTGATATTGCGCGCGGCTGACGCCGGAATCGATCGTGAGATCCTGGACGGGCTGCATGTAGAGCGAGACACCCACGATCCCGGAAACCTCTTTCTGCAGGCGGCGGACGATTTCGCTGGCGGTGAGCTGCCGCTCGTCCCGAGGTTTGAGATTGATCAAAAATCTGCCGCTGTTCAGGGTCGGGTTATCGCCGTCGATCCCGATGAACGAACTCACATTTTCGACCGCCGGATCGCGTAGAATCGCATCCGCGAGCTGGCGTTGAAGGCCGGCCATAGCCTTGAAGGAAACGCTCTGCGGGGCTTCCGAAATCGCCTGTATCATGCCGGTGTCTTGCACTGGAAAGAACCCTTTTGGGATCACGATATAGAGCACAATGGTCAAGCCAAGCGTCGCGATCGCGACGAAAAGTGTGAGTGGCTGATGCCGCAGCACGACGTTGAGTGCCCGGCCATATTGCCCGACCAAGGCATTGAAGGCTCGCTCCGCGATGAGATCGAAGCGGTTGCGCGTTGCGTCCGGACGATGCCGGATAAGCCGCGCGCAGAGCATCGGCACGAGGGTGAGCGAAACGATCGCCGAAATCACGATCGTAACAGCAAGCGTGATCGCGAATTCGTGGAACAGGCGGCCGACCACNNTCATCACGATCGCGTCGTCGACAACGAAGCCGGTCGAGATCGTCAGTGCCATCAGCGAAAGGTTGTCGAGGCTGAAACCCAGGAGATACATCGCGCCAAATGTGCCGACCAGCGACAAAGGCACCGAAAGGCTGGGGATGATGGTCGCCGGAAGCGTCCGCAGGAACAAAAAGATCACGACGACGACAAGCGCCACCGCGAGTGCCAGTTCGAACTCGACATCCGCGACGGAAGCGCGAATCGTCGTCGTGCGGTCGCTCAGCACCTTGACATTAATGGCAGACGGGAGAGTCGCGACGATCGTCGGCAGCAGCTTTTTGATCGTATCGACGACCTCGATCACATTCGCCCCCGGCTGGCGGCGGATGCTAAGGATGATCGCCGGGGTCGTATCGTCCAAGGCGCCGAGTTTCGTATTTTCAGCGCCGCGCCCGACGCTGGCGACGTCCGAAAGGCGGACCGGACCTCCATTGCGGTAGGCGACGACGATCGAGCCGTAGTCGGCGGCGCCCGGTATTTGGTCATTGGCGTTGATTGTCGAGGATTGTGATAGGCCGTCGAAGCTCCCCTTCGGCAAATTAACGTTGGCGTTAGCGATCGTGGTACGGAGATCGTCGATGTTGAGGCCGTAGGCGGCGAGCGCGGCGGGATTGAATTTGATGCGAACGGCCGGCCTTTGACCGCCGCCAATGGTAACCAGTCCCACGCCCGGCTGTTGCGAAAGCTTTTGCACAAGGCGCAACTCGCTGATGTCTTCAAGCTCGGTCAATGGCAAGGTCTTGGACGTGACCGAAAGCGTCATGACGGGCGCGTCGGCCGGATTGACCTTGGCGTAGACCGGTGGCGTGGGAAGCCCGCTCGGCAGCAGATTGTTGGCGGCATTGATCGCGGCCTGAACCTCCTGCTCGGCGACATCGAGACTTAGGTTCAAGCTGAATTGCAGCGTGATGACCGAAGCCCCGGCCGAGCTTGACGACGTCATCTGGTTGAGGCCCGGCATCTGCCCGAGTTGCCGTTCGAGAGGTGCCGTCACGGAGGAGGTCATTACCTCCGGGCTTGCGCCAGGAAGAAACGTCTGGACCTGGATCGTCGGATAATCCACTTCCGGGAGGGCAGAGAGAGGCAGAAAACTATAGGCAACCCCGCCGGCGAGCATGATCGCCGCCATGAAAAGCGTGGTTGCAACTGGGCGCAGGATGAAAATGCGGGATGGATTCATCAAGGAGGCCCGGTGCGGGATGCCGCCGCATGATCATACATCTTCATGCATCTTCATGGCTGATCTGGTTGGCCGGAATGGCTGCCGCGATCGCGGGGGTTCTTTTTTGGAGAACCGTTTTTAGCAGGCGTTTCGCCATCTGCTGGCTGAGTCGGCCGGCCGTCGGATACATCACCGCTGGCGGGGATCAAGACCTTTGCGCCGTCCCGCAAACGGTCGGCCCCGTCGACGACAACCCGGTCGCCAGGCGAAAGACCTGAGTTGACCGCATATTTGTCTCCGTCCAACGGGCCAAGACTGACGGTTCGCACCGATACCGTATCATCGGCACCGACGAGGTAGACAAAAGTTCCAGGCGCGCCGCGCTGAACCGCGTTCGAAGGCAGGGTCACGACGCCGTGCAGGGTCTTTAGCAAGAGCCGGGCATTGACGAACTGGTTTGGAAAGAGCTTGTCGTCGAGATTGTCGAAATCCGCGCGCAACTTCACGGTGCCGGTCGTCGGATCGATCTGGCTATCGAGCGCCGAGACTTTGCCAGTTGCAAGATAGGTGACATTGGCGCGGTCGTATGCCTTGACCTCGAGCGCCGTTCCGGCGTGAATCGCTGTCATGATTTCTGGAATATCATCCTCCGGCACGATGAAAATCACAGATATGGGATGCATTTGGTCGACCACCACGAGGCCAGGGTCGGTGGTCTGCACATAATTGCCAGGGTCGACCAAACGCAGGCCGATCCGGCCATCGACAGGCGAAACGATGTGCGCATAGATCAGGTTCAGCTTTTGATTGTCGATCTGGGCCTGATCAAGCTTAACCGAACCCTCGTATTGCTTGACGATATAGACTTGGTCCTCGGATTGCTGACGCGCGATGGAGTTCTGCTTGACGAGGGTTTGATAGCGGGCCAGATCCATTTTTGCTTGGTCGAGGAGCCCCTGATCATGGACAAGCTGACCCTCGTATTGAGCTTCGAGCAATTGATAAGGGCGCGGATCAATCTGCGCCAAAAAATCGCCTTTCTTGACCCACTGGCCTTCCTTGAACCCGACTTCCAAAAGCTGACCATCGACCTGGGTCTTGATCGTCACGGTCGCGATCGGCGTCACCGTGCCGAGGGCAGTCACAACGATCTTTATATCACCGGTTCCGATGGTGGCCACGCCAACCGGCTGCGGCGCGGTTTGCTGATCGGCGCCTGACTCTTTTGGCGCTCGAAGTGCCGTCGAGACCCGGTAAATGCCAAGGCCGAGCAAAACCGCGATGCCGAGCAGAACGACCGAACGCAGCCGCGATCGCGGCTTCGCCTTCACACCGGGAAGCTTGCCCTTATCATCCCGAAAAGCGGTGCCGTCGCGCAAGAACGTTCCACCCGGGGCTTCTGTCTTAGCCCCATGCGTCCAGTCATCCATGTTTAGCGTCCGGTGCCAGGCATTAATATAAGTCTTGCGTTCTGGGAATCACAGCACATCATAATTCACCGAGCGGGTTACGGCTAATGTACCGTGGCATGAACATTTTGTAATGTTCCGGTTTCCATGTTTCGATCATCTTATAGCTACGGTGCCGCAACGGCTCTAATCCATTGGGGAGATCATCAAAATCTCTGGGATCGCGGGATTTCCTGTTGCGCAGATAAATTCAGGCCGGTCATAGCTGCGAAATGCTCCCTAAAGCTTCGGTGTCAGAGGACCTGCAAGAGGATTTCTCATCTCCAACGCCGCGCCGCTTGGCAGGAATTCCATATCCCAGCCGCCGCCGAGCGCCTCGATCAGCGCGACGACGGCAAGAAAGCGATCCTGCCTCACGGTCAGCGCGGACTCCTGGTCGGCAAGCAACTGGGCCTGGGCAACGACGACGGCGGTGAAGGCAATGGTACCGGCCTGATATTGATTGAGATAAACATCGACCTCCTGTTGCGCCGCCTTGACCGCGTCGTCGATGACTTTCTGTTGGCGCGCTAAGAGACGAATCGCGACGAGCTCGTCTTCCACCTGCTGAAAAGCCGTCAGAACAGTCTGCCGGTAATTGGCCACGCTTTGATGATAGGCCGCTAGCGCCGCCTCGACTTCCGCGTCGCGCAAGCCGGCATCGAAAGCGATTTGCGCGGCAGACGTACTAGCCGTCCAGACTTCATTGGCGAGCGATAGCGCGAGCGCTCCGGTCCCCGTGAAACCAAACATGCCGGTTAGGCTGACATCCGGATAATAAAGGGCAATGGTGGCGCCAATGAGGGCATTTTCCTGCTGCATGGTCCGTTCGGCCGCGGCGATGTCCGGCCGCCGTTCGAGCAGCGTTGACGGCACGCTCACCGGAATATCGGGAATTTTGAAACCAAGCGGCGAGGGCTTGATGGTGAGATCCGCCGGCGGCCTGCCCATTAAGACCGCGATCGCATGTTCGAACTGTGCCCGCGAGATGCCGACATTGATCGCTTCAGATTCTGTCGTGAGAACCTGAGCCCGCGCCGTCGCGACGTCGGCAATCGAGGCAGTGCCGGCGTTATATTGATTTTGCGTTATGTCCAAAGTCTTCTTGTAAGCCACGACCGTTTGGTCGAGCAGCACCTGCAGCGCATCCGCCGCGCGCAAATTGTAATAGGCAGTGGCGAGGAGCGATTGGGATGAGAGCGTGGCATTGGCGAGATCGGCGTCATTGACCTGGGCCGCGGCGACATTGCTTTCGACCGTGCGGCGGATTTTGCCCCATAGATCGAGATCCCAGCTGCCATTCGCGGCCAGAGTGGAGATCGCGGTGGTGGACGAAATGCCATTCGTGCCGCCAGCCACCGACGCCCCGGCATGCGAGCCAGTCGCAGTGTAGTTTACCGTGACGGTGGGAAACAAACCGGCCTGCGTTTCCTTGATGATGGCGAGCGATTGCAGATAGGCCGCGGCGGCGGCGGCGACCGTCTGGTTGGAGACTTCGACTTGCGGCTCGAGACCATTGAGCTTTGGATCCTTGAACACCAGCCACCAGGGGCCGCGGTCGCTATCATCAAGCGGCGTCGCGCGTTTCCAGCCTTTGAGCTCCTTGTATGTAGCGGGTACCGGCGCCGGCGCGCGCAGATAATCCGGTCCCACCGTGCAGCCAAAGAGCTCCAAGCTCAGAATAGCGGCAGAAACACCCGCCCAAGCTTTCGATCGGCGCTCGAGCTTTGGCCACATGGGATACAGTTGCTCCGGACATCGCGGCTTGAGGGGCAAGTTTGCGCCAATGGCGACGTGCGGCCACTCTTATATATCGTTAACGAATTATGGCTCATTAACCAGCCAATGTGGCAAGACTAAAGCTAAACCGGGCAATACTAAGGCTCACGAATTCTTGAACCCAACTGCCATCTGGCCGGGAAACATATAGCCGCATGGCAACGTATGGTGGATTGGGGGGCTAAGCCAAGCCTCATTTGAGCGGAAGGAATCGCTCAAATTCAAAGAGTTGGAGCATGTTCCGAAAAGTCGAACAATTTTTTTGGAACATGCTCTAGATGAAACCTAAACGGCTTTTTCCCGGAGCGACGGAATGTTGCCATGGACCGACCGCACTGGGCGTTTCGCCCCGCTCAAATGCGCTGCCTTTGCCGGTGTCCTCGTGCCTGCGGCTTGGATTGTGATCGAGGCGAGTTTTGGCTGGCTCGGCGAGCGGCCCATCATGGAGGCCATTCATCAGTCTGGACTTTGGGCAGTACGCCTCCTCGCTGTGACTTTGGCGGTGACGCCGCTGCGGTTGGCCTTGCGCTGGCCCAAGCTGATTTCGATCAGGCGCATTCTCGGCGTCTCGGTTCTGGCTTATGCGCTCCTGCATTTCTCGCTCTATATTCTTAATCAGCATTTCGATTTGGCGCATGTCGCGTCCGAAATCATAATGCGGATCTATCTTGTCATCGGCTTCATTGCGTTTTGCGGGTTGTGCGTGCTTGGCGCGACCTCGACCGACGGCATGATCGCGCAGCTTGGCACCGCGAGATGGACGCGTCTGCACCGGTTCGTTTACGCGATAACCGTCTTGGCGACGGTGCATTTCTTCATGCAATCGAAGCTTGATATTACCCAGCCAATCATCATGGCAGGAATTTTTTCGCTTCTGTTTGCCCATCGAATCGCGCAGAGCCGGCGTGGCGATCTGTCGCCTTTGCAAACGGCCGGGCTCGCCTTCGCGGTTGCTTTCGCGACCGCACTTGGCGAAGCCCTTTGGTATGCCTTTTCATATGACGCGCCACTGATCCAAGTGCTCGCCGCGAATCTCGATTTTTCCTACGCGGTGCGGCCTTGCTGGTTCGTGCTTGGCGCTGGGCTCATTATTTATTTTGCACGTCTGGCGCGGCCTTGGATGGCAAGTGGCAAAGCTGCCTCTTTACCTAGCTTGCGTAAGCCCCGACTGCGGGCTGGAGCAAGGCCGCTCTGAATTTCCAAGGATAAGATTCTGATCGTGTCAGTCCAATACTTGCGGTCACCAACGCTTAAGTCTTGTTAAGATAACGCTCTAACCAAAACGGCGGGGGGCGGCACCTTGGCGGGGACGCGCCAATTCGCGGTGGCGCGGCAGACTCCCATGTTTGGCAAGCATCCGCGCCACACGCTCGGCGGCCAGCGGGTCGGAAAATCTCTGGCCTTCCATGACGTTGAAAGGACGATCAGCGGAGAAAAAATTGAAGCTATGGCTATGTGAATCGCGGGCGACGATTCCCGCGGTGCGGCCGCCAACTTCAATGACATAGGCGTCAGGCATGGATATGTCCTCAAAAAGGCTCAAAACGATTCATATGTTGATTAAGTCTATGAACTAAATATAATTTGGTCAATCCCGAAGCGCCTCAGTTCTTCTATCTGGCAAGGCCCGCCCGTGCGGCCAAATCCGAATATTTCCCTAGCAATAGAACGCGTGCAGGACATAAAAGCGCCATCTAAAAATATTTTTAATAGGAACGCGTTTGGCCTGCTTTCGCCTCTTTAACGCAGAAATTTGAATGGGTTCTGCTGGGCCATAATCAGGACCCGCGAGAGAGTTAAGCATTTATTGTGCCATATTGCCGGTTGAACCACGGCAAATAGCTACAATTCGAACCGCCCGCGCCCGTCCCCTGATGGCATGGCCACGGTTCGTTGCTCCCGATGATGCTGGTTTTTCGTTACCGGACGATCATAAGCCGCAAAACTTGCTGCCCTTTCGAAGAACGTCCTCGCCAGTGCCCTTTCGAGCGAGAAGCCTTTAATTGGATGCGATGGCTCTCTATATCTCTTTGATTTTACATATGATCATGTCCGGAAAGTCTGCAACTTTCCAGGATCACGCTCTAGTCGAAAAGGCTTGAAACGCTCTCTTCCTTGGCGGTCCGGGCGATCGCCTCGCCGATTAAGGGCGCGATCGAAACAACCCTTATATTGTTGGAGACCCGGATCGCTTCGGTGGCTTGTATGGTATCCGTGAGAACAAGTTCCTTCAACCGCGAAGCAGCAATTCGCGCCACAGCTCCGCCCGAAAGAACGCCGTGTGTGATATAGGCGTAGACTTCCTGGGCGCCCTCATTCAGCAAGGCATCGGCGGCATTGCACAATGTGCCTCCCGAATCGACGATATCATCAACGAGAATGCAACTTTTCCCGGCAACGTCGCCGATGATATTCATGACTTCCGAATCGCCTGCACGTTCGCGCCGCTTATCGACGATGGCGAGCGGCGCGGCGATGCGTTTCGCCAAGGCGCGGGCGCGCAGCACGCCGCCGACATCGGGGGACACCACCATGACGTTATGGAGTTCCAACCGCTCTTTGATGTCCCGCACAAGGAGGGGCGCGGCATAGAGGTTGTCAGTCGGAATATCGAAGAAGCCCTGAATTTGGCCGGCATGGAGATCCACTGTGAGAACACGGTCGGCCCCAGCGCGCGTGATAAGGTTTGCTACGAGCTTGGCTGAAATAGGTGTGCGCGGGCCTGGCTTGCGATCCTGCCTTGCGTAGCCGAAATAAGGAATCACCGCGGTGATGCGTCGTGCTGAGGCGCGCCGCAACGCGTCGGTCATGATTAGCACTTCCATCAGGTGATCGTTCGCTGGATAGGATGTCGATTGAACGACGAAAGTATCCTGTCCCCGCACATTTTCCTGAATCTCGACGAAAATTTCCATATCGGCGAAGCGGCGAACCTGGCATTTGGTCAAGGGAACGCCGAGATAGGCCGCGATGGCCTCCGTCAGAGCCCTATTCGAGTTGCCCGCTAGAATCTTCATCGCTCTCGCTACCCGTTCGATGTATCGCATGCGCGGCCGCCGGCGAAGGCGGCCCGCCAATCATACAGTGATTTGGAGGACCCGCCATGGCCAAGCTTCCCATGGCCAAACTCATAACGGCGCCGTGCTACCTGGCGGGTCTTCCATTTGGCAAGATGGTTTCCGGCGCGCTCCTCATGTCGCCCTGGCCGCAAAGTTCGGGCTCTTACAAAAGTTGCAGAGTGAATGGATAAGTTCATGCGACAAAACAAAGTGATTGAGACCATGAACGATCGCTTGCCCGTCCAAGTCCTCCATAAAAGGGAATCATACCTCGGCGCAAACCGCATCCCCCAAATGCAACGGCGCTCAACCCAACGATGCTATTTGCCCATTTTGATCCGCTCCCATTCGCGAGCGATCGTCTTTTGCGTCGCCAAATCATGCTTGCCGGGAGCGAAGAGCCGTTGCATGACGGCGGCGTCAGGGTAAATCGACTCATTGCCAGAGATGTTCTTGTCGATTGCGGATTTCGATGCGAGGACGCCATTGGCGAGATGGGTAAAATTCGTATTGCGGGCGGCGATCTCTGGCCGCAAGAGGAAGTCGATGAAGGCATAGGCTTCCTCGACGTGCGGGGCATCCTTGGGAATTACGAGATTGTCGAGCAAAATGGGAGCGCCTTCCTTGGGGATGGCATAATCGATCTTGATACCGTTTTCCGCCTCGCGAGCGCGGTCGCGGGCACGGAAACTGTCTCCGGAATAGCCCACTGCCAGGCAAATATCGCCATTCGCCAACGCATCGGCATATTCGGAGGACTCGAATTTTCTCACGTAGCGCCGGATGCTGCTTAAGAGATCGGCGGCACGTTTGAGATCGGTTTGGTGAATTGAAGCGGGATCAAGCCGCAAATATTGCAGCATGATCGCAAACACATCTTCGGGGCTATCCAGGATATCAACGCCGCAGCTGGAGAATTTCTTCAAATTTTCCGGCTTGAACAGGATGTTCCAAGAGTCGAACAAGGGAGCGGGGAGGGACGCGGCGGCAGCCGCGAGCGAAGCATCGGCTGGTGCGTTGCCGGTGAGTTCCTTGGCCATCTCGACGTTGTACGCAATGCCCGCCGTAAACCACATATAGTTGACCGCGTATTGGTTGCCTGGATCATAAACAGCAAGACGCGCCATGACTTCCGGCCAAAGAGCCTTGCTGTTTGGAAGTTTGCTTTTGTCGAGTCTCAGGTAGAGCCCCGCCGGGATTTGCCTTTGCAACACGCGGCCGGAGACGATCATGACGTCAAAGCCGGTCTTTCCGGCCTGGAGCTGTGCCACCGCAGTCTCGTCTGAATTGTAAGCATCATAGGAAACCTTGATCCCGGTCTCATTGGTAAAGTCCTCGATGACTTTGGGATCGATGTAGTCGCTCCACCCATAGACGTTGACAGTCCTCGCTTCTCCGAACGCAGGAAGAAGGACACCAGACATCCAAAGTCCGAATGCACAAACGGCAATGCGAAGGACTTTCATTCGAACCATTGTGCCTGAACGCTGTTGTGAATCGACCCGTCTTGTACGAAGGAAAAAGAACGAGCGCTAGAGCATGATTCCAAAAAGTTGCAGATCTTTTGGATAGATCATGCGAGAAAACGATAACGATTGACCGGCTTTGTGTAGCGCAGTGCGGCCTATGGAAAGACGTTCATGACATAAAGGCGGTCATGAAAAAGCGTCTTGCGGCAAATTCTCCCATCAATCGCCCACGCGGGCGCGCAAATTTTCATCGATCTTGTCAAGAAAACCGGTCGTCGACAGCCAACGCTGATCGGCACCGATCAGAAGCGCGAGATCCTTTGTCATATAGCCTGCCTCAACTGTTGCGACACAGGTCGATTCGAGCGTCAGCGCGAATGTCGCAAGTTCGGCATTGCCATCGAGTTTCGCGCGATGCGCCAGCCCGCGCGTCCAGGCAAAAATCGAAGCGATCGAATTGGTCGATGTTTCCTTTCCTTTTTGATGTTCCCGGTAATGCCGTGTCACAGTGCCATGCGCAGCCTCGGCTTCGACCGTATTACCGTCCGGGCTCATGAGCACCGATGTCATCAGGCCGAGCGATCCGAAGCCTTGCGCGACAGTATCGGATTGGACATCGCCGTCATAATTCTTGCAGGCCCAGACATAGCCGCCGGACCATTTGAGCGAAGAGGCGACCATATCGTCGATAAGGCGGTGCTCGTAGGTGATCCCGGCCTCGACAAACGCAGGTTTGAATTCGGCTTCGTAAACTTCCTGGAACAAATCCTTGAAGCGGCCGTCATAGGATTTCAAAATCGTATTCTTCGTGGAGAGATAGACCGGATATTTGCGGGTGAGCCCGTAATTCATCGAGGCCCTAGCAAAATCGCGTATCGACTCGTCAAGATTATACATCGACAAGGAAACGCCGGGGCCTGGATAATCATAGACTTTCCGTTCGATGATCGTGCCGTCGTCTCCTTCGAATCTGATGGTGACGCGGCCCTTGCCGGGAACCTTGAAATCGGTCGCGCTATATTGATCGCCGAAAGCATGGCGGCCGATGACGATCGGCCGTGTCCAGCCGGGCACGAGGCGGGGAACGTTCTGGCAAATAATGGGCTCGCGGAAAATCACGCCGCCGAGAATATTGCGGATCGTGCCGTTCGGCGATTTCCACATTTGCTTCAGCTTGAATTCCTCCACGCGGGCTTCGTCCGGCGTGATGGTGGCGCATTTGACGCCAACGCCGTGCCTTTTGATAGCATTGGCGGCCTCAACTGTGACCTGATCGTTCGTCGCGTCGCGGTTTTCGATCGAAAGGTCATAATATTCGAGATCGATGTCGAGATAGGGATAAATGAGCTTGTCACGTATGTAATGCCAAATGATCCGAGTCATTTCGTCGCCATCGAGCTCGACGACCGGATTTTTGACTTTGATCTTCTTCATTGTTGCTGCCTTCGACTAATACGGAATTTTCGGGACGAAAGGATTTCACTTTGTTTTAGTCCGGTCATGGAGGCTGCAAGGCTCCATTCACAAAGTGTGTTCAAATTCGTCATCCTCGTGGAGGCGCTTGAAGGCCAAGAGAATTTAATGCCGGTTTTCACGGCGCCGGTCCAACCCTGCTTGACGGCTTATCAATTTGGCTGGCCGGAGTGAAGCGATTGGGCCGCGGCGGAATCGACGTCGGCAACAAGAGATTCGAAAATAGGCTGATTCTGCGGCAAGGCGCTGCGATAGGCGGCAATGATGGCTTGTTGAAATTCCGGCCGGCGTTGCAAAATCTCCCGAATATCGCTTTTGATGAATTCCTGGATGTCCTTGTCCGCGAGCGCGCTTGAGGTTGCCGCCCGTTTGAGGCGCCAAGGTGCGAGCTCCGGTGCACTCGGTGCGGTGAAATAGGACATTTCGAGAAGCGTGACGAGGCGGCTCTCGGCATCCGGCGGGGCGGCCGGAAGCATGGCCAAAAAGAGCCATGCCGCGCCATCGATCGGCGCGAGAGCCAGCGCCTTCTCCGCATTGGCCTTGGCTTGTGCGAGTTGTTCGGAGTTCTTCCGGTCAAAGCTCGTCAAACCTTCGGTCCCCATGAAGCGCGCGTCAGTGAACGCGGCGCTGGCCCATAGATTCCCCCTTATCGCGCCGATTTCCGCGGCCAAAACCGCGCGGGTTCTGTGCGCCGCGGCGGCTTCGGCCCCGTTGCGATCGAACGAGAGGCCAATGGGGTTTGGGCTAAGCAGGAACGGAAGCAACATCCAAACGCCGGAGAGTCCAAGTACAATGCCAAGGAGCAGGAGAGCAAGGCGCAGCTTCTCGGGTGGCGTCGACAGCATGAAATTTAGCCTTGTAATGAGATTATGGAACGTGGGTTTGATGTGAGCCTGATTTGCGAACCGGAATACCAAAATCGGCACGAAACAGACAGTTTCGAAAGTGTTAGTTTAGAGCATGATCCGGCCCGGCCAAACCGGATATTTTCTAAATAAATAGAATCTGATCCTGCTCCAGTTTCAGACAGGTCAAGCGGCCGGTCGCATAGGCGCCCGTATCAATGTTGATGCGGTTTTTCCGCACGTCTGGTTCCTTGACCGGCGTGTGGCCATGCACGATGATTTTTTCGAATGGTTCTTCGTGCAACAAAAAATCCTCTCTTATCCAAAGCAGATCATCCTCGCGTTGGCGCGACAGGGGCGTGCCTGGCCGTACTCCCGCATGCACAAAGAAAAAATCCCCGCAGGTGAAACTCAACTTTAGGCCGGCAAGAAATTGAGCATGGCTTTTGGGCAGGGCGTTGAAAAGGCCCGCGGCAAGGTCCGCCTGTTCCTCGGGGCCCGCATTTATTTTCGGCGTCAGTCCGTAAGAGGCGAGCGTCGGCAAAGCTCCATATTGCGCCCAAGCGCCGAGAATGCCCGGATTCTCGAGAAATTCCGAAAGATAGATTTCATGGTTGCCTTTGAGGCACACCATGCGATGGGCTTTGGCGCGTTCAATCAACAGATCCAAAACCGCCGCGGAATCCCGCCCCCGGTCGATGTAGTCGCCGAGAAATATGTGCATTGTTTCGGCTATTGGGTGGTCTTTGAGGTCCTCATCGATCCGCGAAAACAATCGTTCGAGTAAATCCGCTCTGCCGTGGACATCGCCAACCGCGTAAATTCGCAGCCCATCCGGCACGAGCGGCCGTACAGAAGGTGCCTTGGTGCGACGCAAATTCCACATCTAGAGTTGCGGTTTACCTTAAGCTTTACCGAGCGGTCAAAATATTGCGCGATGCAACATGGGCTTTGAGTTTGCCGGTTCGTGCCTCGCTGTCAATAGGCGCGGATCGCATTCGTGGCCGGCACGCAGGGGCAGGTTTGGGCTAATCTCAAAACGCGTCGATCGCGGCCAAGTTCATATGGGCGCGCACCGCCCTTTTGAGTTCTTTTTCCGTGCCGTCCTCCGCTTGGAGGGGCTGACTGGAGGCCAAGATCGCGGGATTTGCTTCACCATTGACCGCTCCGGCATTCCTCCAAGCCTCGCTTTCCATAAATTCGGCCATAACCTCCTCATCGCGGATCAAACCCAGCGCCGCCTGCAGCTTTTCGCAGCAATCGATGAGTTTTTTTAAGCACTTACGATCCTTGGCGACGCCTGGACCGTCGACAAAGAACTCCGCCATGTAGCGTAGCTCTTTCGACTCTATGCGGACTTTGTGGCGCGGGCCGGGTGCGAGATGTGCGAGACCAGCACCTTGCCTTACGAGTTTCTTAAGGCGCTTTTTCAGGCGGCGGCGAGCGAAGCCTTGCATTGGCTCCCCGGCGATGCTGGAAGGCTGCCTTAGCCACTGTCCATCCTCAAGCCACACCGCCAGATCAAGCAGCAAAATCCGCCCGCGCTCGCTGTTCAAGGCTTCGATGGCAGATTGGCGGGCGCGGAGACGCTCAGCTTCACAATGGCTGGCAAGTTCTCTCGCCCGCGCGTCCGCCTGAGACCATCCGGCCCGCAGCGGCAAGTTCGCCTGTAGGACGTCCAAGTCCCGCGCCGCGCCAAGCAACCGCGCCAGCCATTTCAGCTCGCTCAGAATTCTCCGGTACGCGATATCGAAGACCATGGGTTTAAAAAGCGCCATGGCGGCACGCAAGCGCCGGATCGCGACGCGTGCTTGGTGAACCGCCTCGGCATTGTCGAGCTTCTCCAGCCCAAGCAAATTCAGATGAAAATCGCGTAGGCAAGTCTGGCTGATTTCCTGGAACGCCTGCCCGCACGTCATATCTTTGGCAAGGCGCGGCTTTGACCCTTTCGCCGCGCGGCCCCAGGTGCCCCCGGCGAGAAGATGGCCGCGTTCGGATTTGCTGATCAAGCTTGGATGGAGCGGCGCCTGCGATACAAGGGCGCGGGCAAAGTTGAATAAGGCGCGCTGGCCGCCGCTTTTCAATTCGAGCTCGAACTCGCGAATACCAAGCTTGTCGCCGTTCGCTTCTATCGCGCCACGATCGAAGGATGCTTCGATGACGCCGCCGCCGGCCGCGAGCCAATAGGACGTGCGCTCGACGTTCACTTCGAAGGCGGGCCGTAAGGCGCTGCGAATGGAAGGTTTGGAGGCGAGACGAGCAAGAGGCGTATTTTTGATAAATTCGAAATCAGGCTCTGTCTGGTCGGTTTCCATTTCCCATTCGTCTCGATGGATGCTGGACGAGACAAGCCGCTTGACGGTCTGAATATGGGCTTTCCCGTTTGCGCGCACCCGTAGTGTAAACCCGTGCTTCCACAGGTCGCAATTTGGCGTATCGAAATAGATTGCGTGAAGGCGTTGACGGGCCGGCTTCTTCGCACCGGCGGCCGCCGAAATCAGGCTCTTGATTTTGGTCGAGTCTCGTTCCGCGAACAGAAATTTGAGTTCGATCTCGGCTCCCGCCGCCATACGATCCGCCTGGGCTTTAGTTTGTTCATTATATGGCCTCAGCAAAAAAATAGCCCGGGATTTCTTTTCTGTCACGCGTTCAGCGCAGGAGCTTCTTAAAAAAGGCTGCGACTGATTTATTAGACTCACGCTTCAATCCATCCGGAAATGTTTCGATAGCTTGAGCCCCTGGCCTTGGTAATTCGAGACCGCGCTCGCGCCATAAAGGAGTTGCGGAGCTTCGGCCATTTTTTCATAGACGAGGCGGCCGATCACTTGCCCGTCCTCCAGAAAAAACGGAACCTCGTAACTGCGAACTTCGAGAACTGCGCGGGCGGACGGACGGTTGTTTGCCCCGGCGCCGAAGCCCGGATCGAAAAAGCCCGCGTAATGCACCCGGAATTCGCCCATCGCGGGGTCGATCGGAACCATTTCGGCGGCAAGATCGGGTGGAATTTGGAGCCGTTCCCGGGAGGCGAGAATATAGAACTCGTCCGGGTCGAGGATCAGCCTTTGGTCGCGCCGCGCCCTGACCTCCACCCAATAGTCTGCAAGGTCATAGTTCGTGAGGTCTACATCGAGAATATCGGCGTGTTTCTGCGCTTTGTAGCCGATCACCCCATCGGCCGGTTCGGCGCCCAAGCCAACCCGCAGCACGAGCCCGCCCCGCCGCAATTCCAAATCGCTATCGACGAGCGGGATTTTTTCATGGCGTTCACGGAGTTCTTTTTCCTTGAGGCCGAAATCGCTGCCCTCCAACTGCTGAGAGTTCAGCCTGCGGAAGCGGATTTGGTTGAGTTTTGAGCCCTTGCGCACCCGCACGCTGAAGCTGCGCGGCGAGACTTCGGCATAAAGTGGTCCTTCATAGCTGCGCGCTACGCGGTCGAACACATCCGAATTGTCGGTGATGAGGCGGGTGAAAATATCGAGACGCCCGGTCGAGCTTTTGGGATTTGCGATCGCCGAAATACTGTCCGGCAGATTCAAATGCTCGATCAGCGGGATCACATAGACGCAGCCACGCTCCAGCACGGCGCCCTTGCCCTCGAGGTTGATTTCGTCATCTGCACTTCTCAGGGCATCGAGGCGCTCACGGACCGAGAAATCCTTGCCGGGCAAAAAGCTGGCGCGGACGCGGTAGGCCCGCGGCCCCAAGCGAAGATCCAGGCTTGCCGGCTGAAACTGCGCATCTTCGATCTCCGGGCTCGAAATCATCCCACGCCGCACCATCACCTCGATTTTTTCGCGCGGGAGCAAGCCGAATTGCGTGCCAAATTCATTGGCGCCGAGAAGCGGTGCGTCCGCGACACCGTCATGCTCGGGCCTGGCGAGATGAAAAAGCGATCCGACGGTCATGGCAGTTTTCGAATGCCTCGCGGGAAGGGGACAGCGCAACACTCCTAGGACGAAATGAAGCGCCCGTCGCGCTGCTTCTTTGCGAAATCCCCGCTGTCCACGGACTTGAGATATGTTACATCGAAGGGTAGACCATTGGGCGCCAAAAAGCCGCGACAAGGAGACCTGGATGACCGCTCGCGGGCAAAAGCCTGACATGAAAACTTTGCATCCGGCGACCCAGCTCGTCCATGGCGGCACCATGCGCTCGCAATTTGGCGAAATCTCCGAGGCCTTGTTCCTGACCCAGGCCTACGCTTACCCGGACATGGAAACAGCCGAGGCGCGGATGAAGGGCGCCGCGCCTGGCTATGTGTATTCCCGTTATTCCAATCCCACCGTCGACATGTTCGAGCAGCGGATGGCTTTGCTCGAGGGGGCGGAAGCGGCGCGCGCGACGTCGAGCGGCATGGCCGCGGTCACGACCGCACTCATGGCACAGCTCAAGGCCGGCGATCATGTGGTCGCGGCCCGCGCCATGTTCGGCGCCTGCCTCTATGTGGTCGAGGATCTGCTGCCGCGCTTTGGTGTCGCCTCGACCCTCGTCGACGGCAGTGATCTTGGCCAATGGCGGGCGGCGATGCGGCCCGAAACAAAGCTCTTGTTTCTCGAAACGCCCACCAATCCCTGTCTCGAAGTCTATGATATTGCGGCAATCTCTAGCATAGCGCATGAAAATGGCGCGCGGCTTGTCGTCGACAACGTCTTTGCGACGCCAATTTTGCAAAAGCCGCTCAAGCTTGGCGCCGATTGCGTCGTCTATTCGGCGACCAAGCATATCGACGGGCATGGCCGATGTCTCGGCGGCGTTATTCTCGGCAGCCGCGAAATCATCGAAAACGAGGTTCATGCTCTTTATAAGCAGACCGGTCCCTGCCTATCGCCGTTCAATGCCTGGGTTTTCCTGAAATCGCTTGAAACCCTTGCCTTGCGCGTTCGCCAGCAGGAGCAAAGCGCTGGCCGGATCGCGGACTTCTTGAGCGGCCATCGTCACATTGTTAAGGTTCGCTATCCCGGCCGGCCGGATCATCCCCAGGCCGAGATCGTCAAGCGGCAAATGTCGGGTGGCGGCACCCTCGTTGCTTTTGAGGTCCTTGGCGGCAAGCAAGCTGCCTATGCCGTCGGCAATCATCTTTCCCTGATCACCATTGCAAATAATCTCGGCGATGCAAAAAGCCTCATCACCCATCCGGCCACGACGACGCATCAGAGGCTGACACCGGAAGCGAGGGCGGCCTTGGGGGTGGGGGAGGGGCTTTTGCGCCTTTCGGTCGGATTAGAGGACGCGGAGGATCTTATCGCGGATTTGGGAGCGGCGCTCGCGGTCCTCGACCGCCAGGATCTCGCCGCCGAGTAACGCGCAGCCTCCCAGTTTGGTGCCGCGTGGCTTGACGCAGGCCTTCCGCCTTCTTACCTTGCCTGCAGTCCCGCGCGAGTCCCCGCGCCAGAATTTCACGAGAGATTGCCATGTCCACCGTTAAAGTCACGGATGCCAATTTTAAGTCCGAAGTCGTGGGGTCCAGCGGACCCGTCGTCGTGGATTTCTGGGCCGAATGGTGCGGTCCCTGCAAGATGATCGGTCCCGTGCTCGAGGAAATCGCGACGGAAATGCAGGGCAAGGTCACCATCGCCAAGCTGAATGTCGATGAAAACCCTGGCGTCGCCGGAACCTATGGGATTCGCAGCATCCCGACCTTGATGCTGTTCAAGGACGGCAAGATGGCTTCAACCAAGGTTGGCGCCGCGCCGAAAGGCGAGTTGAAAAGATGGATCACGGAGGCGATCTGACCGCAGGTCATTTCGGAAAGAGCCTCCCGGAAAGGGCCTCGCGCGAGGCTCTTTTGGCTTGAAAAATACCCAAAAATTCTGATCGCTCTTTGCGAGCGGGACACGTTTCCCTTTATTTTGATCTGGCGGGAGTTTGCCGCGCGGCGCAAACGGCGGCCCGTGACCAGATTGATCTTATCGCAACGATTGTGAAAATTCGAAAATTGGGCCATCGCTCTTTGGCGCGGCGTTGGCGCATTGGGTATGGAACGAACGCATGGGCAAATATGCGGTGAAGGAGATCTTCCGCTCCTTGCAGGGCGAGGGCGCGAACGCGGGGCGCGCCGCCGTATTTTGCCGTTTTTCGGGGTGCAATCTCTGGTCTGGCCAGGAAAATGACCGGGCAGGCGCTATTTGCCGCTTCTGCGATACGGATTTTGTTGGCATAGACGGCCCGGGCGGCGGAAGCTTTACCGGCGCCGAAGCTCTTGCCGCCGCGATCGAGGCCGTTTGGGCGGGCGGCAAAACGAACCGATTCGTGGTTTTCACCGGCGGCGAACCTTTGTTGCAGCTCGATGCGGCGCTGATCGGCGCGGTCCATGTGCGCGGCTTCGAAGCTGCCGTCGAAACCAATGGCACGCTCACGCCGCCGCCCGGCCTCGACTGGATTTGCGTCAGCCCCAAGGCCGGCGCGCCGCTCGTTGCGAAAGCGGGTTCCGAGCTGAAGCTCGTTTTCCCGCAAAAAGACCTGCTGCCGGATGATTTGTCTGGCCTCGCCTTTTCGCATTTCTGGTTGCAGCCGATGGATGGCTGTGATCTTGCCGCGAATACGGCCGCAGCCATCGCCTATTGTCTTGATCATCCCCACTGGCGGCTTAGCCTGCAAACCCACAAGTTCATTGGCATCCCATGAAGGCCGTGTCGTGAGGATCTCGCAGGCCTTCCGTTTCGAGGCGGCGCATGTTTTGCCGAATGTCGTTGAGGAGCACCGCTGCCGCCGGCTGCATGGGCATTCCTATCGGGTGGAATTGCGGCTTGAAGGGCCTGTCGATCCAGTCACCGGCTTTGTCGCCGATTTCCTCGCGATCGAAGCCGTCTTTAAACCTTTGCTTGACCGGCTCGACCATTATTATTTGAACGATATCGAGGGGCTCGAAAATCCGACGGCGGAAAATATCGCGATCTGGATCTGGGAGCGTACCAAGGCGGCGCTGCCGCAACTTGCGAGCGTCGTCGTGTTCGAGACGCAAGACTGTTTCGCGGAATATGACGGAAACTGAGTGTCGCCCGCCCGTCTTTAAGCGGCTCGTGTCGTGGTTTTGACATCTCTTTTGTTGTAGGGATACGCTAACCAAGGCAAGGGGGGAACAAAGGCCATGGCAACGACGCATCGGCCGCGACACTATCAAGCCACCAACACCGGGCGGCATCGCCCGCTGCTCGATCCGCCCCGTTTTACCCAAGCACCGACTCACCACGGACGGCCGTATCAAGATTTTCCTCTAGGGCCTGGTGCCGCGCCCTATCGCGCGAAACTGGAGGATCTCGTCAGCCATCTCCCGGATGGTCTCGACAAAAAAATGGTTTTTCATATTTGCGGCGACACGGGCGGGGTGAAAAATCCCGGGCCGCAACAACTTGTCGCCTCGGCGATGGAAGCCGACGCCATGAACACAACGGCGGATGGCGAAGCGGCCTTCTTCTATCATCTCGGCGATGTCGTCTATTATAACGGCGAGACGAGCGAATATTATCCGCAGTTCTATTTGCCCTATGAATTTTACCCTCTGCCGATCATGGGCATCCCAGGCAATCACGACGGCGATCCCCTGACGACGCCCGACACGCCGCAGCCATTCGAGCCAAGCCTATCCGCCTGGAAACGGAACTTTTGCTCGGCCGACGGCGGCATCACCAATGAGGCCGGCGATGCTCCGCGCCACGCAATGAAGCAGCCAAATCCTTTTTGGACGTTGGAAACCCCGAAGGCGAACTTCATCGGGCTCTACACCAATGTCCCGGAAGGCGGCATCGTCCAGGATGATCAATAATCATGGCTTGTAAGCGAACTGAAACATGCGGCGCGCGATCACGGCAAAGCCTTGTTCGTGTGCTTGCATCATCCGGTGTTTTCTGCCGACGCGCATTATAGCGGCAGCCCGGCGATGAAGGAGCTCCTGGACGCTGCGGTCATGGAAAGCGGCGCCTATCCGGATATTGTCTTTGGCGCCCATGTCCACAATTATCAGCGCTTTACCCGCACGATCGACGATCAGGAATTCACTTATATCGTCGCTGGAGCAGGCGGCTATTGGCACTTGCACAGCATGGCCAAATTCAAGGGCGCGAAAGTGACCCCGCCGTTCAGGCAAGTGGACGACCCCGATGTCATATTGGAGAATTACGTGGATGATACGCATGGGTTTATGCGGGTCGAAATCGAGGATGATATGATCACCGCTCGCTATTTCGCCGTCCCGCGTCCGCACGATCCTCCGGAAACGCCGCCGCGAGTCGCCGATTTGTTTCAGCTGCAGTTCAAGTCCAACAAGCTCGTGCGTTGAGCGGCACCGCGCGCGGAATTCGCTCGAGCATGATCCCAAAAAGTTGCAGACTTTTTGGATAAGATCATGCGACAAAACAAAAAGTTAGAGACCATGAGCGATTCAGCTTGAAGCGATCATGGTCTCCCTCGCCGCAAACCTCTTGATCACACCCCATCCTGCAAATTGCGCACACCGCGGAAAATTATGGATCGCGGCGCGTTTGCCGCGGCAGGCGGTGATGGTATAGCTTCCGCAAAACAAATCGAAACAATGCGAAACTCCAGCGCCCCTTCATCCGGGAAGTATAGGGTATGCTATCCATTTTAAGATTGGTGCTGATCCTCAGCACCGGAATTTTCATATCTGCCGCAGTTGCTGATAATCGGGTACGGTTTCATTGCGTGGACGGTCAGGAATTCACGATCAGTTTCCTGCCGGCGCACGACACTCAATTGGCCCGCTTGGTTTTTGCTGGAAGCGGGCAAACCATCACTCTGAAAAACCAGCTCATGGCGCGCGGCCTTTTCTATGCGGGCGAAGGTTGGGAATACCACGAATGGCAGGGTAAGATCACCTTGGTGGACACGCGATCCACCCCGCCGAAAGAAATCGCTTGCTCGCGGAATTAGAGTTTATTCACCGTCCCCGGCGACGGTATGAGCCTCGCCGGCAGCCAAGACCTTCTCCTCAAGCCAGAGAGCGTTGATGATCGAGAAGGAGATCGCAAAGCTCACCCCAAGAACCCAAGAAAAGTACCACATGGAAAAACTCTCTCTCTTTTTCTCTCGCGGTCAGTAAAGGGTTGCGCTGTTGTCCTCGACATAGGCCATCGTCACCCGGCCGCGCAGCACGCGATAGACAAAAGCCGTATAGGCCAGAACGATCGGCAGGAAAACCACTACGGCGATGAGCATGAAGAGCAAGGTCGAGCGGCTCGAAGAGGAGTCCCAAACGGTGAGGCTCGCATTGGGATCGAGCGAAGACGGCAGCAGGAACGGAAAGGCGCTAAGCCCCGCCGTGGCGATCACGCCGAGAAGGGCTGCAGCGCTTGCGGTGAATGCGAGCCACCCGCGCCGCGCGGCCAAAAAGACTCTGGCGGACAATGCTCCGATGAAAACCAGGGCCGGGGCAATCAACATCCAAGGGTATGCCACGAAGTTTGAAAGCAAGGCACCTTCACCACGAGCGACCGTCTTCAACAAAGGGTTCGACGGTCCGTCATGCGGAAGATCGCTCGTGATCCGGTAGCCCTCCACGCCGAACTTCGCGTAGAGCCCTCCAGCGATGAACAGAGCGAGCAAAATGAGAGCAGCACCCCGTGCCCAATTCGCCGCGCGACCAGCGACCGGCTGGTCAGCCTTCAGCGCCAGATAGGTGCCGCCATGCATGACAATCATCGCACAACTCACAAGACCGCAAAGCAGCGCGAAAGGATTGAGGAGACCTAAAAGATCCCCCTCATAGGTCATGTGTAATGCGTCGTCGAAACGGAACGGCACGCCCCGCAACGCATTGCCGACGGCAACGCCGAAGATCAAAGCGGGAACCGTGCCGCTGATAAACAGAGCAAAATCCCAAAATGTGCGCCATACCGGATTTTCGATCTCGGAGCGGAACTTGAAACTCACCGGACGCAGGATCAATGCGGCGAGAGCGAGGAACATAGCGAGATAAAAGCCGGAGAAAGCAACCGCATAGAGCGTCGGCCACGCAGCGAAGATGGCGCCGGCGCCAAGGATCAGCCAGACCTGATTTCCTTCCCAGACCGGACCAATCGAATTCAGCACGATCCGGCGTTCTTTGTCGGTCCGCGCGACGAAGGGCAACAGCATGGCGGCGCCAAGATCGAAACCATCCATGATCGCAAAACCGATCAGCAAGGTGCCGAGCAACAGCCACCAAATCAGGCGCAAGATTTCATAGTCCAACATGATCCGCTCCTTTAGGCCATGATTGCTTCAAGATGAATCTCTCATGGTCTCACTCTCTTTGCCTTGCCGCATGATCTGCTCCAAAAAGTCCGCAACTTTTCTGACGATCATGAACGTGATCGATTCTTAGAGTTTAGAGCGGGATGCGGGCAGAAAACCGGTTTCCACTTTTCCTCATCCCGCTCTAGAGCCTATTCAGCGCCGCTTGCAGCGGGCAACTCCCTTGCACGTGGCTGCGGCACATTGTGTCCAGGGCCGAGACGAATCGCCTTGATCATGAGAAAGATATCGACAAGGAGCAGGGCCGTATAGAAACCGATGAAGCCGAAGAGCGTGACAAGAACATTGCTCGTCGAAATGCCCGACACCGCGAGGAAAGTTGGCAGAACACCTTCAACCACCCATGGCTGGCGGCCGACTTCCGCGACGATCCAGCCCGACTCGGCGGCAATCCAGGGAAGCGGCAGGGCGAATGCCAGCACCCAAAGCAACCAACGCACTCTCAGAAGACAGCCGATCGATATGAGATAGAAAGCGAAGCCGAACAAAAGAATAAAGAAAAAGCCAAGACCGACCATGATGCGGAATGCCCAAAAGAGCAGCGCCACATCCGGCACGGTGCCCCAGGCGGCCTTGGTAATTTCAGCGTCGGTCGCGTTTTCGATGTCGGGACGGAATTGCTTGAGAAGGAGCGCAAAACCGATATCGCTCATGTATTGATCGAGTTGGGCCCGGGCGTTCGCGTCGTTTCGGTCGGCGCGCAATTTTTCGAGAGCGGAATAAGCGAGAAGTCCAGACAAAATATGGTCCTCGTTGCGTTGGACCAGTTCCGTAATTCCAGGAACCTTCTCGTCGAGGGAGTGCGTCGTGATGAGGCCAAGCACCCACGGTATCCGCAACGCATCATCAGTCCGGTGTGTGGCTTGATTGGGCAGCCCAAAAACCGTGAAGGCGGCAGGCGGAGGCTCGGTCTCCCACATCGCTTCGACCGAAGCGATTTTCATCCTTTGGTTTTCCGTGGCTGTATATCCGCTTGCATCGCCGAGCACGACGACGGAAAGCGCGGAGGCGAGGCCGAAGCTCAGCGCGACCGTCATCGAGCGCCGTGCGATCTCGATATGCTTGCCGAGAAGCAGATAAATCGCGCTCACCGATGCAACGAACATGGCGCCGGTAACATAGCCCGCGCTCACCGTATGGACAAATTTCTCTTGGGCGACAATGTTGAAGATGATCGCCCCGAAATCGGTGACTTCCATCCGCATCGTGTCTGGATTGAAATGCGCTCCGACGGGATTCAGCATCCAGCCATTCGCGATGAGAATCCAAAGCGCCGAAAGATTGGAGCCGATCGCGACGAGCCAAGTGACGCCCAAATGGGTCTCTTTCGACAAACGGTCCCAGCCAAAAAAGAAGAGCCCGACAAAGGTGGCTTCGAGGAAAAAGGCCATCAAACCTTCGATGGCGAGAGGCGCGCCAAAGATGTCGCCCACATAATGGCTGTAATAGGCCCAGTTCATCCCGAACTGGAATTCCATGGTGATGCCCGTGGCGACGCCCATGGCGAAATTGATGCCGAACAAGACGCCCCAGAATTTGGTCGCCTGGCGCCAGACCTCCTTGCCGGTCATGACATAGACGCTCTCCATAATGCCAAGCAGAATGGAAAGGCCGAGCGTCAAGGGCACGAAGAGAAAATGATACATGGCGGTCAGGCCGAATTGCAGCCTGGAGAGCTGCACAACATCCATGGCGGTGCTCATTGCAAAATGCTCCTTGGCTGTGGGTTTGCCGTTGGAGCGCCGATCAAGCGCTCCTGCATGCTCGCTGCGTCTATCCTCGGCCGCTGCTTGGGGCTGAATACAAAGAGAGCCGCGGCAAGGATGACGATCAGCTTCACGGCTAAGGCAATAGTGACTTCCGGGAGAAGCGGATGGCGTGACATGCCTGACTTTCTATTGCAGTGCCGCTATAAGAAATTGATATGGATCAGCTTATGCTTTCGATCAATGGCGCATGAGAGCGCCGAAGCCGAGCCGGCGTCAACGTGGCAGATTTGCAACTTTACAGCCTCGATCTGCATAGCCAGAGGCCTCATCTGCGCGATCTGGCTGCGGCCAAGACACGCCGATTTTATACCTATGGAACAATAAGTCTCTTCTCAAGCGCCGATATGACGCTACATCTACCTCAAGCAAGTATTCCGGGAAAGCCGGGCAACGCCGGAAATCGGCGCGGGCTTTGAAAAAACTCAGGGAGGCAAGCATGGTCGATAAGATTTTGGCCGACATCGCCAATCAGATCGCGATCAGACCGCATTATGACAATTTCATTGGCGGCACATGGGTTCCCGCGGTCAAAGGTCAGAAATTCGAGAATATTTCGCCGATCGACGGTCATGTGGTTTGCACGATTGCCCGTTCCACCGCGGAGGATGTCGAACTGGCGCTCGATGCCGCGCATGCCGCACGGGAGGCTTGGGGCCGCACCTCGCCGGCGGAGCGCGCGCAGACACTCCTGCGCATCGCCGACCGGATCGAACAGAAGCTCGATCTCCTCGCCTTGGTCGAGACGATCGACAATGGCAAGCCCATTCGCGAAACCAAGGCGGCCGACCTGCCTCTGGCGATTGATCATTTCCGCTATTTTGCTGGATGCTTGCGCGCGCAAGAAGGAAGCATCAGCGAGATCGACCATGATACCGTCGCTTATCATTTCCATGAACCGCTTGGCGTGGTGGCTCAGATCATTCCTTGGAATTTCCCGATCCTGATGGCGGTGTGGAAACTGGCGCCGGCGCTCGCCGCCGGAAATTGCGTCGTTTTGAAGCCAGCCGAGCAGACGCCCATGAGCATCATGGTCCTCGTGGACATGATCGGCGACCTCCTGCCGCCCGGAGTCCTGAATGTGATCAACGGCTTTGGAGTCGAGGCCGGCAAGCCGCTCGCGCAGAGCAAGCGGATCGCCAAGGTCGCCTTCACCGGCGAGACGACCACGGGCCGTCTCATCATGCAATATGCGTCAGAAAACATTATCCCGGTGACGCTGGAGCTTGGTGGCAAGTCGCCCAATATCTTTTTTGCCGATGTCGCGGAAGAGGACGATGATTTCTTCGACAAGGCGCTCGAAGGCTTTGCGATGTTCGCCCTGAATCAAGGCGAGGTTTGCACGTGCCCCTCCCGCGCGCTGGTGCAGGAGAAAATCTACGATCGCTTCATGGAGCGGGCGATTCTCCGGGTCAAGGCGATGAAGCAAGGCAATCCGCTCGATCCGGCGACCCAGGTCGGCGCGCAAGCCTCGAACGACCAGCTCGAAAAAATTCTTTCCTATCTCGATATCGGCCGCCAAGAGGGCGCCAAGGTCCTGACTGGGGGCGGCCGCGCCGATGTGGGGTCCGAACTATCAGGCGGATTCTATGTCCAGCCGACGGTCCTCGAAGGCCATAACAAAATGCGCATCTTCCAGGAGGAGATTTTTGGCCCCGTCCTTTCGGTGACGAAATTCAAGGACGATGAAGAGGCGCTGGCAATCGCCAATGATACCCTCTATGGGCTCGGCGCCGGAATCTGGACCCGCAATGGTACCCGCGCCTATCGATTTGGCCGCGCCATTCAGGCTGGGCGGGTGTGGACGAATTGCTACCATCTCTATCCGGCACACGCGGCCTTTGGCGGCTATAAGCAGTCGGGGATTGGCCGCGAGAACCACAAGATGATGCTCGACCATTATCAGAAGACCAAGAACATGCTTGTCAGCTACAGCCCGAAAGCGCTTGGGTTCTTCTGAGGCTTCGGGAGTTTGTGATGGTGGAGCGCGTCGTCGCGACCAAGAAGGCGGAAGACCTCATCGCGCGGCTGAAGGAGACATATGGGGCCCTGCTGTTCCATCAGTCGGGCGGCTGCTGCGACGGCAGCTCGCCCATGTGTTTCCCCGAGGCCGAATTTCGCACCGGGCCGAGCGATGTGCTCCTCGGCGAGATCGCGGGCTGTCCGTTTTATATCGGCGCCGCCCAATTCGAATATTGGGCGCACACGCAATTGATCATCGATGTCGTGCCTGGGCGGGGCGGGGGCTTTTCCGCCGAGGCCCCCGAAGGCGTGCGGTTTTTGACGCGCGGGCGCGTGTTCAGCGAGGCGGAATTGGCTTCGCTCGGCTAAAGCATGATCTTTTATCCATCAGTTTTGTCCGAAACTGCCCTCCAATCGGACCAAAGTGTTTCACGTGAAACGTTTTGGTAAGGTCGCGGCCGGGAACCTTACAAGCCCACTGACAGCGATCGATGTGAGATGTGTGGGATGGCGCGGAAATGCTGTCCTTGCGGCCATTGGCGGCGCGCATTCCCGATGCCGCCGCCATTGTTTAGGCCTATTTTCCCGGGCGCGGCGGAAGTGGAAGCGGGGATTTGAGGCCTATCGCGAATCGCGCTTGGCCTGCATGTTCTTGTTGCGCTGGCTGATCGCGCCGAGCTTCGCCGGTTTGCGTAGCGTATAGGTTGGCGCCGCTTTAGGATTGAGCCCTTCCTTTGGCGTGCGCCCTGGCGAGGGCCGCGTGGCGTTTGCGCCAGCGGCCCGGCGAAGCTCGAGCGCGCGCTGGGCGCTGCCGATCAAATCCTGCTTGGCGGCTTTGGCCTCGCGGCGCGAGACTTCCTTGTTCAGCCGTCGCAGGGCCGCCGCGAGGAGATCCCGCTTTTCCCGCGTGCCGCTGTCGTCTGTCGCGGCGCGCACGCCCTTTGGCGCCGCCTTGCCACGCAGCTCCCGGCGCTGGCGCGCGGCGATCGTCTGCGCGCGGTCGCGCCGCTCGCGCACGAGCTTGCGCAGCTCCGCCAAATCATGGTCCGGCAAAAGCCCTAATGCTGGATGATGGGATTTTTCGACGAGGGTCAATTCGTCCGTGCTGAGCAATTGCCGTTCATGCTTGAGGCTGCGAGCCATGGACAAGTCCTCCTCCCTTACCATTCCATAATTCAGGAAAAAACGAAACAGCTTCTTGATTTGTCGTATTTCCGTAACTTAAGCTCAGAGTCCTTTGTCTCGCAATCACACCTGCGCCGCGGCCAGTGTGGTGCTTCCCGGAGCTTTGCATGGATGTTGAGAATGCGGAGAACGCGGCGGTCGCCCTTGCTCCAGAAAGGTACAGCCTTCGCAGCGTGATATGAGGAAAACGAAGCGGCCGAGCTTCCGGCAAGACTCTTGTCCTGCTGCAAACCTATCGCGCGGCGGCTAGGCTCATCCGTGGAACTTGGCGAACAACTCTGGAGAAATTGGTGATGGCGAAACCGACACAGGCCGATGCCGAAGCGGCCGTCAGGGTGCTCATCGAATGGGCTGGCGACGATCCGGGCCGTGAAGGACTGATCGACACACCTGCGCGTGTCGTGCGGTCCTTCCGCGAGCTGTTTGCTGGTTACGCCAGCGATCCCCGGGACTATCTCAAGCGCACCTTCGAAGAAGTTGGCGGTTACGACGAGCTGGTGGTGCTGAAAGACATTCGCGTGGTCAGCTTTTGCGAACATCATATGCTGCCTGTGATCGGTCGCGCGCATGTCGGTTATCTGCCGACGAACCGGGTTGTCGGTATCTCCAAGCTGGCGCGGGTGGTGCACGGTTTTGCCCGCCGGCTGCAGATTCAGGAGAAACTCACCGCTGAGATCGCCGAAGCTGTTCAGGACATTCTCGAGCCGCAAGGCGTGGGCGTGGTGATCGAGGCCGAGCATAGCTGCATGACGTTGCGCGGCGTCAACACTCTCGGCGCCACGCTGACCACCAGCCGCCTCCTCGGCGTCATCCGCGATGATCCCCGAACGCGCGAGGAGTTCCTTGGCTTGGTGCGGGGGGCGTAGGCCCGCGACTGCCGGCCGCCGCTCCCCTAGACTACGATCGCTTCTCGCTCATAGTCTCTAACTCTTTGTTTTGTCGCTTGATCTTATCCAAAAAGTCTGCAATTTTTTGGATCATGCCCTAAATCACGATGATTTTGGATTGAATCCATCCAAAATCATAAAATTGATCGATTCCAAGGGTTTAGAGCGAGATGCGGGCGGAAAGCCGGTTTCCACTTTTCCTCATCACGCTCTTAAATGTCCGATTTCCATTTATCCGGCGTTTACCGTAACGGTTAGGTACACCGATGCTCGCAAAACGATTGACGAGATTTTGACGAAATGCGGGCGTTATGAGCATTCTATCTATCGAAATCACCCCTTTGTCCGATGCGCTCAAGGTGGTGCACTGCAAATATGTGCGGAAAAACACTGTGGAAAAGCAGGGGCCCTTGCTAAGATATTGAATATTGACATCTATATGAACTTGCATGAAATATAATTAATTATTCATCATCATTCAGGCGCCGATATCGCGGCTCTCAGGGTTGGCGCCTAAGACGCAAGAAAGGCCGAGAGATGATGGAACTTGATGTTAAGATCCGTCCTAAAGGATTTATAGAAACTCTTCGCGAGCGGCTTGCGGAGCTTGAAGAACTCGAAACGACGGGTGCGGCAACAGCCGATACTTGTGAGACGCTTGTCGATCTCCAGGAGCTGTTGGACAAGCTTTATGCAAAGTTGGCGCAGCATGCCGGCAAGACGTCGCATTAGAGCATGTCCCGAAAAAAGAGCATGTCCCGAAAAAGGTGCTCGCCTTTTTCGATGAGGACATGCTCCAACGATTTGAGTTTGAGCTGCGTCCTTATCGATCAAAGGATCCCATTTGATCGGCATGCGCACTAACGCGGCTTAACGGCCTCATGGTGTTTGCGGTTGTGGCGCAACGCGACGATGCAATCACGAAGGCTTGCATGTGAGCCTAGTGAGGCGTCCATCAGTATGAATTAGAAACAAGTCGCCGGTGAAATTGAAATACTCGCCTGTGAATTTGCCGGTCGTGAATTTCAATTGGATCGCGTTGCTTGCGATGGTCCGCGCCTTAACGGGCTTTTCCGAGCCAGGCCCACCAATTATAACCGGTTTCTTACCATCAATCTTGAGGGAGAATGTCTCGACGGTCGGAAACGGTCCGTCCGCTTTGTAACTGTTCCCAGTGCAGACAAGATCGAGACCGGCCTCTCCGGCCACGGCACAAGCCGGGACACTTAGCGAGGCACATGCCAGCAAGAGCCCCGCCTGAGCCCATCTTTCAAGTTTAGCAAGCTGAAGTGTCATCCCATCCTCCTAAGCCACAGTTATGCCTATCGCAAGGGGGAAACGTGTCAATTGTGACCCGCAACCTAATCCTGAATGATTTTTGCAGGCTCCGGCGAGCGTGAAAATTTATGCGTAAACCTTTGATTTTCAGATGCTGAGCGCGATGGGTTTCGGACCCATGACCTTCTGAATAAAAGTTTGGGATGACGCGTTTGCCTTGTTTGCTGCCGGCGCTTATCGATCCGCCAATAAGATCTATGTCGCGCCATACCGGCGGACTAGCCGCTCGATGCGCATGGCTCGAAGCAAGATTGCACTGACGCGAGAAATGCTTTAGAGCGCGTCCCAATCAAAGGGAATCCTTTGATCGAAAAGGAC
>PLUZ01000395.1:0-5238 GCA_003162995.1 Methylocapsa sp.
CGAAAATCTCGCCCAAAACGCGCTCGCTTTTCTCCGCCTCGCCTCGATTCGTCTCATGCTCAGAAAACTTTGTCTGAGTTGATGAACTTTTCGGACCGACTCTTAGCATATCCCTGAAGGCTCCAAAGCCGACCGGGCCTGAAACGATCCTCTGGTCGGGTAGAAAACGGCGCGCTCATTGCGGCACACCTTTCTACCCTAGATCATGCGTATGGGAGTGTAACTTTGCCATTCAGCTTTGTCCTCACAGCGGCTGTCAGCCCTCGGCTTCGCCCGCTGCCGCAACCGGTTTGATGCCGCTTGCATCCTGAGCCTGCTGGGCTTGCTGCGCTTGCTGAGCCATCGGCGGCATAGGCCGCTTTTCGCCCTCCGCGCGCTTGGCCGCAGCCCATGTCTTGCGGTCGAGCTGAAACCGGTCGCAAGGATGCAGGCCGCCACGCGCCGGCAAAAGGTCGAGACCCGTATCCACAAAGGCAAAGCCGGCTTTTTCGAGAACACGGCGCGAGGCGATGTTGTTGACGCGCGAATTGGCGTGGATCCGGCTCGCCCGCGTGAGGCTGAAGACCGTATTGGCAAGCGCCTTGACGGCTTCGGTGGCCAACCCCTTGCCCCAATATTGCGGCGCCAGCATATAGCCCAATTCAATGTCTGCCGCCGTCACATGGGCGCCAATGAGGCCAATCGTTTGACGCGCGCCGCCTTTCTTTGTGATCGCCAAGATCAGCGCCGTTCCATTGGCGTTTTCGGCGCGCGCCTTCATAATGAAACGCTCCGCTTCGCCAGGTGGATAGGGATGCGGAATCAAAGCGGTCATTTGCGCGACATGCGCCAGGCTGGCAATACTCGTCAGCGATGCGATGTCGGATGCGCGCGGCCAGCGCAGCCACAGCCGCTGTGTCTCGATGCGGAAGATGTCGTCCGAGGTCAAATCCGGGAACATACTGGCTCCGGCGGGCAGCCTCTCGCGAGGTCTTAAGCCTGATAAAGGGTGGCAGCTTCCACCTCCCCTTTATAACCCTTTCGGGTTGTCCGGACTTTTCCCCTAAATTTCAGGAGCGGTTCTCACGTTCGAAAAACCAAGTCCACCGGGTCCGTGGGAGCAGGTGGAGGTTTTCGGCCTCCGCCCCTATTCTGCTGCCTCTGCTGCTTGCGGCAAGGGCTGGACGGAAATGTAGGCGCGTCCATCGGCTTTGGTCCGGAACGCAACTTTTCCTTCAATCAAAGCAAATAAAGTGTGGTCCGTGCCAATTCCGACATTTGCGCCGGGATGCCATTTTGTGCCGCGCTGGCGCACAATAATATTGCCGCTCACCACGGCTTCGCCGCCGAATTTCTTGACGCCGAGGCGCCGGCCTTTGGAATCNNTCCCAATCTCTGCGCGGGAGCCGCGCTTCCCCGCGCTTCCTCGCATCAAATCAAATTTGGCTCGCTCCCAAGTGGGAACGCGTGTTTATTCAGGGCTGGCGGTTCCACCGGAAAGCTCGACGCCACCCGCATGAAGTCCGGTGATCCGCACGAGTGTTAGATCCTGGCGGTGTCCGCGCTTGCGCTTGGAGTTCTGCCGCCGGCGCTTCTTGAAGGCAATCGCCTTCGGCCCTCTGGTCTGTTTGACAATCTGACCGGCAACACTGGCGCCTTCGATAAAAGGGGTTCCCAAAGCCGGGCCGCCGTCTCCGGACAGCATGAGAACATGATCGAATGCCACGCTATCCCCGGGCTCGCCGGAAAGCGTCATAACGGTGATCGTGTCCCCAGCGGAGACGCTATATTGCTTGCCGCCGGTTTTGATAACTGCGAACAACTCACTACCCTCATATTCCATGCGGCCCAACCAGGCGAAGCATCTTCCGTCCAGCGCCCGCTATTGCAATGCCGCCGGCCGGCGGATGCCCGCCGCCGGTCACCTTATTCCTAAGCTCCAGAATTTCCAAGATCTAGATTGGAGGTTCGCGAACCCTCAGAACCGTCTTAACGGCGGCACATCCGGCGGTGAAATGTCCCCCGGATTATAAGAGGTATCGTCCATCCATCCTTATGGCACGGCGGGCGGATTCATTTATCACCCGCGCCACGCCTTCATCGCAAATATGGAGATAAAGACCTTTTAAAACTCCGCCGCCAAGAAGCAACCGGCCATATGCCGTTCCGGCCGGGTGTCTACAAAGCTTGGCGCCGGTTGTCAACCATCACACACCACGCGCCAAGCCGCTGCACGGCTTGAGATTTTCTGCCAACACCTTTTTTATAGAAGGCTAGATTTTAGAACGACTGCCATTAACACTGCCCGTTTTCCATTAAAAACGCCCCGGGCGGACTTTGTCACTCCACATGCCCGGCGCAACCTCCTTGGGCCACGCCGCATTTGAGCCATTTTCAAAAGGTTTGTTTAAAGGACCATCTAGCTGAAGCGGTTGCGGATTTCTTTCCGGCGCTTGGCCGCCTGCAAAAGAACTGAGAGCGCTTCCAGATCACGCGGGATTCCGTGACCGGGAGGAACCGCTCAAATCCAAAGAGGGGGAGCATGTCGGAATCGGAAAAGTCGATCAACTTTTTCGGGACATGCTCCAAGGCTCCATTGGCCAGTGTCTGGCATTCCCGCCGGGCAATTTACAGGTCCTTCCCAAGGAACGGCGCCCAGAGGCCCATTCCATTATCCAGTCGCTCGGGGTCAAGCGCGTGAAATTTAATGCGGCCGTCCGCAGGATCGAAGCAACGCGATGACGATGAGCGTGCCGCTGCGGCCTCAGACTCCGGTCATTCGTGTTAAGTCTGCCCGGTTCGGTGCCTGCATCGAATTTGGCATGGATCCGGCCATAGAAGCCGATGGCGCCCGCCATGCTTCCTTGGATCGCAGGAAAGTTTCGTTGCGCTGGTTTACCGGCACGCTCCTGACTGGCCTTTCCGGCGGCGTCCTCATCGGCGCGGCCATTTACGCGGCGCTCGGGAATCAAACCTATTTCGCCGAGGCACCGGCGCCCGCACTCTCGCAGCGCAAGGAGATCACCCTCGACTTCGGCGTCAACCCGCACAAGGCTGATCGTCTCGTCAAGGCCGTTGATATCGTCGCGGAAAAACAGAGCTTCCAGGCGCCGGCGACAATCCAATCCGGCGACAAGGAGGTCCTGAAAGTCCACACCTTCACCCACGTCCAGACAACCTTGACGTTGGCGAGCTTCGGACTTTCCGAGGATGTTCCGCAATTTAATCCATTGAAGGTCCTTGCTGGCGCGCGCAATGCTTTGGATGCCGTGCCGGAGCCGGTTCAGGACGATGCCGAAATCTCATGGTCCACCCGCGATCTGACCGGTCTGAAATTTTCGCCCGTGGCCGCGCTATCGATGGAAGAGGTTCAGGCCCAGGTCGCCGAACAATTCAAAAACACGCTGGAAGCGGGCGCAAAACCACTGCCCTTGCCGCCGCAACTTCTTCTGATGCGGACGTCCCGTGCTTATCTTCCGACCGTTCTTGCCTATGCCAATCCCGCGGAGCCGATCACGACGGCTCCTTTTTCCACGATCGAAGTCCGCATGGTTCCTGAAAACGTGACCAATGTCGGCCGGTCGCCGCAAGTTTCGCCCGCAACGCAAATGGAGGAGCGTCTCGTCGTGGTCCGTCACGGCGAAACACTCGAGAGCGTGCTGCGCGGCGCCGGAGTCGCAAGGGATCAGATCACCGGGATCTTTGCCGCCTTCGGGATCCCGCTCGGCCATGCCGCGGTAGCGGAGGGAGCACGCCTCAAGCTTCTCTTCGCCGATCTCGATGGTTCCGGCACCAATATGACCTTGGCGCGCCTTTCAGTTTATTCCGGCGAGACCTTGGAAACAAACATCGCGATCAATGACCACGGCAGTTATGTCCAGGTAACTCCGCCCCATCGCACGGCCAAGCAGCCGAGCCCGAGCGAAAGCGACGATGCCGATGATGAGGCTGGCATGAGGCTTTACGATTCGCTTTACGAGACCGCGCTGAAACAAGAAATTCCGCGTCCTGTCGTCGACGAGCTCGTCCGGATTTTCGCCAATGACGTCGATTTTGGAAGAGCCGTGAGCGGCGGCGATTCCTTCGAGGCATTCTATGACGACAGCGAGGAAGGCGAAGGACACAATCAGCTTCTTTATGCCGCGATCACGGCCCGCAACGAGACGTTCCGCTACTACCGGTTTCAGACGCCGGATGACGGTCTCGTCGATTATTACGATCAAGACGGCCGCTCGACCCGCAAATTCCTGGTTCGCATGCCGATTGTCGGGGGCAGATTTACCTCTGGCTTCGGGTTAAGGTTCCACCCGATCCTCGGCTATTCGCGCCCGCATACCGGTGTCGATTGGGCCGCCCCGATCGGCACGCCGATCTTCGCGGCCGGCAGCGGCACCATCATCCAGGCGGGGTGGGACGCGGGCTACGGCCGCCGTATCGAGATCCAGCACGCCAATGGCTATATCACGACGTATAATCACATGTCCGGGTTTGCCCGTGGCGCGACCGAAGGCGCCCATGTGCGGCAGGGCCAAGTCATTGGTTATCTCGGCCAGACAGGGCTCGCGACAGGGCCGCATCTCCATTACGAGATCCTGGTGAATGGGCATTTCGTCGATCCGATGCGGATCAAGCTTGCCCGCACCCGCGAATTCGACGGCCGCATGCTCGCCAATTTCAAACATGAGCGCGACCGTATCGACGGCTTGGTCTTGAAGGCCCCCAATGCGGACCGGGTCGCCACCGCTCGCCAGCGCGATCACTGACGCTCTGCGCTGAAGCATGATCCCAAAAAGTCGCAGACTTTTTGGGATCATGCGACAAAACAAAGCGATAGAGACTATGATCGATTCATCTTGATGCTGTCATGGTCTAAAGCGCTTCCCGATCAGATGTGTCTATCGGATCGTGAAGCACTTTAGTCCGAGCACGACGCCCAGCTTTCTATACGCTGGCAAAAGCGGTAATCCCGGCGCATCCAGCCGGGGAATGGCCATAACTCTACCGCAAATCGGACAGGATTACCGAATTGTCGGAGCCGATAATCTTCGTCCGCACGAGCACATCGCCGTCGTACCAGAGGTCGCGCGCGAATTCTCCGCCTAGCGTATCGGCGATCTTGTAGTGATGGGTCTGGTGGGGCGTGCCATGAATCGTCAAGACTTCTTCGCCGACATCGGTCACCTTGATCGCCATGCGCTTGCCAGTAGCCGGATCGAAACCGTCGTTTTGGTGGATCACGTCCTTGCTCCACAAGCTCAC
>PLUZ01000395.1:5245-13949 GCA_003162995.1 Methylocapsa sp.
CTTTACCGTGATCGTATCATTCTCGTGTTCGATGTCGATCGTATCCGTGCCGATTTTATCGTTACCCCGGACAATATCGAAGACCTTATGGATCTTGGCCGCGGCAGCGGGATTGTCGGCGCCCGCCGGCACGACCGGCAAAGTGAGGAGAGTGAGGGAAAGGGCAATTGTTCGCATAATGACCACCATTTCTGTGGATTGCTCGCAAGACTAAACAGCAAAAGCGCCTGTATTGAGACAAAAAGCTTTTGTCTCATGGTGTGCCGCATGGCGCTCTACAAGGTCAAGCCTACGGTTTCTTGTATGATTCGACGCTCCAATTTTCTCTTTTTTAAGGCTAAAATCACCTGTGAAGTCAGAGGTGTTGACCCGTAATTTAGAGAATGCCCCCAAAACGTTGCAGATTTTTTGGATAAGATCATGCCGCAAAACAAAGACATCGAGACCATGAGCGATTCATCTTGAGGGGATCATGGTCGAGGGCATATCACGAAAATGTTTCTCGCCATTTTCAATTAGGACAAGCTCCAACGGTTTGATTTTGAGTTGCCTTCTTATCGATCAAATGAGTCTCATGGAGGTTAAGTGCTCCAGGTGTTAACGGAAAATTGAAGCTATCCCCGCCGTCGCCGAATCAGCTCGTTTTTACCGTCGTGAAACATGATCACGGATCGCCGGCGAAGATGAGATCGGGCGAAAGCCTGTCGCGCACCGCAGCTGGAGAAAGCCCTTCCTCACGCAACGCCCGGATCGATTTGGCCCTCGAACTTTTCGACAATTTCCGGCCTGAAGCATCGCGCAAAACTGCGTGATGGCGATAGGACGGCGCCGGAAGATCGAGCAAAGTCTGCAAGAGACGATGCAGGCCCGTCGCCATGAAGAGATCTTCGCCGCGCACGACGTCGGTCACCCCTTGCAGCGCATCATCGACAACGACCGCGATGTGATAGCTTGCCGGTATATCCTTGCGCGAAAGCATCGCATCTCCCCAAAGAGAGGGCTCGGCGGCCACGTCACGGACTTGCGAATCGGGACCCATTTCCCGCCAATCGAGGTGACGGCCGGCTTTCACGAGGGCTGCTTCCATGTCGATCCGCAAGGATGCGTGCTCACCCGCCGCAATCCGCCGTTGTTGTTGTTCTTGCGAAAGATGCCTACAGACGCCTGGATAGAGCGGCGAGCCATCAGGGTCCCGCGGCCAGTCGGTTTGCCCCGCGACCGCGTCCAGGATTTCGCGGCGCGAGCAAAAGCAAGGGTAGGTGAGGCCCAGTGCGGAAAGCTTGACAAGGGCACTCGCGTATTCCTGAAAATGCTCGGATTGGCGGCGCACCGGCGTTTCCCACGAAAGCCCGAGCCAATCGAGATCCTCGTAAATCGCCTGTTCGAATTCGAGCCGGCAACGCTCGATGTCGATATCCTCGATTCTCAGCAAAAAGCGGCCTCCTGCCGCTTGTGCCAAGGCGTAATTCATCATAGCGGAGTAGGCATGGCCAAGGTGAAGATAGCCGTTCGAGGACGGAGCGAAACGGAAAACACGATTGGTAAAGGACCGGGTCATGTCTTAAAGCTCCAGGCCGGACTTAATCAAACCCGGCCGCGCAAGCCCTGGCAAGGGGCGCTGTCACAAATCGCTGTTAACAGAACTGCGCGGTGATTCTAGACCTATACAAACGAAATCCACCGGATGGTTATCGCGGTGCCGCGCAATGGCGTTGGACCCCCGCCTGTCCGGCTGGAGCGCGTTCCGATCAAATGGAATCCTTTGATCGATAGGACGCAGCTCAAATTTAAAGAATTGGATAAGGTCATACGACAAAACAAAAAATAGAGACCACGCGTGATTCCTCTTGAAGCGATCATGGCCTAGGTCTTTACCTTTGCGTACAAACGGGATTCCTCAACAAAGCTCCAAACCCCAGCGGATATCAGATTATGGCGGCATCGCTCGACGGACCGCGCCTTGCGGCAAAATCGCAGAGGACGGATCAACTCGTCGTCTTTCTGCACGGATATGGCGCCAACGGCAACGATCTGATCGCGATCGGCAAGCAATGGCGAAATCTGTTGCCCGGCGCTGCCTTTGTCGCGCCAAACGCGCCGGAACCCTGCGGCCAAATCCCGGGCGGACGCCAATGGTTCCGTCTGACGATGCGCGACCCGGGCGAACGCTGGACCGGCGTCAACAAGGCGCGCCCGGCGCTCGATGCTTTTCTGGATGCCGAACTCGATCGTCACGGCCTCGACGACAGCAAGCTGGCTTTGGTCGGCTTCAGCCAAGGGACGATGCTCGCTCTTCATACCGGGTTGCGGCGCGCGCGGGTGCCAGCGGGCATCCTCGGCTATTCCGGCGAGCTTGTCGCAGCGGAGCAGCAAGATCAGGCCGCCGCGGCTAAGTCTGCCGCCAAATTCCCGCCCATTTTCCTGATCCACGGCAGCGAAGATGAGGTTATCCCGGCGGGAGCGCTTTTTCTTTCGGCCGCGGAATTGGCGCGGGTGGGGATTCCCTGTCAGTGGCATCTTTCGGTCGGTCTCGGACACGGGATCGACGGCGAAGGCCTCATGCATGGCGGCTTGTTCTTGGCCAAATGCTTCGGCCTGAAGCAAAACCCCGGTGCTAGACCCTGATCGCTTCAAGAGGAATCGTTCAGGGTCTCGACCTCTTTGTTTTGTCGCATGATCTTCTTCAAAAAGTCTGTAACTTTTGTGCAGATCACGCTCTAGACCATTTTCTGGCCAAGNNGGCTGGTGGCTTGGCGCCGCGTAGGCCAAGGGATTGCGCACGGTAATGGGCCGGTACAAGAGCTTGGTGGCCTCGACGATCAAAACTCCACCGCCTGGCAGCGAAAGCCCGACCGCGACATCTTCGACAAACGCGGCCGCCCGCAGCCACGTCCGGTGCTTGAATGGCGGAATGTAAAGCGCTTCCGACCAATGCGTCGGGGAAAACAAACATTCCCGCAGCAGTTCGGCCAATTGGCTGCGCGAATAGGGCCGCCCATGCCCAAAAGGTGTCCGGTCGAGCCGGGCCCAGAGGCCGGAACGGCATGGCACCACGACGACGACCCGCCCGCCGGGTGTTAAAATGCGCCAGATTTCGGCGAGGAGATCGCGCGGATGCTCGATGATTTCGAGCGCATGGATGACGAGCGCCCGGTCGATACAGGAATTTGGCAAAGGCATGATGGTTGTTTCGACAAGCGCCGAAGACGACAAACCCGAGGCAGGCCAATTCACCACGCCTTGTTCGGCCGGCATGAAAGCAAGCACCCGCACCGCTTCCTCGCGGAAAACTTCGAGATAGGGCGTTGCATAGCCGACTCCGAGGATCGAATAGCCGGAACAATTCGCAAAACGCTGCCGCACGATCTTGTGCACGACACGCCGCGCGACGTCGCCTAATGACGAGCTATAGAAGGAGCGCAGATCGATAACGTCGATTGCCATGGGGTTTTCCGCGATGTCATGCAGGGAGGAAATCTTGCAAACCGCCAGATGATCCGCCTCTCCCGCACAAAAATATAGTCTTGATTCCTGCTCAAGCTAGAGCGGGATAGAGAAAAGCGGGACCGGTTTCCCGTCCGCATCCCGCTCTAAACTTTTGGACTCGATCACGTTCGTGATCTAGGACCACGGAAAGTGGACCAGCATTTGCTTTTTAACTGGAGGCCGCCCGCTGACGCCGGAATAGAGCATGGGCCACCACCTCACCCGGAACCTTAGCCCGCGTTCAATTTTTGAGGACCAACGAATCCATGGCCGCGCATATCCACCAATTTCTGTGCCTCAAGGATAATTTTGGCGTCCTCGTCCATGATCCCTCGACCCGCGCGACGGCAGCGGTCGACGCGCCCGAGGCTGCCCCGATCCTGGCCGCGCTCGCGGCAAGGAAATGGGAGCTGACGGATATCTTGATCACTCATCACCATTACGATCACGTCCAGGGCATTGCTGGACTCAAGACGAAATTTCCGCGGGCGCGCGTCATCGGCCCGGCCAAAGAGGCCGCCAAGATCGGCCCTCTCGACATCGCGGTTGGCGAAGACGACCACGTCAAAACCGGCATGCTCGAAGCAAAAGTGATCGAGGTTCCGGGACACACATCCGGCCATGTCGCTTATTGGTTTACACGCGAAGACATTCTTTTTGCCGGGGATACGCTTTTTGCGATGGGGTGCGGCCGCGGCTTTGAGGAGCCCCCTGCCGTGCTTTATCATTCGCTGATGAAACTTGCCGCGCTTCCGGGGGAAACACAGGTTTATTGCGGGCATGAATACAGCTTGGCGAACGCACGTTTCGCGCTGACCGTCGATCCTTCCAACGCGCTCTTGAAGGCGCGCGCGGGCGAGGTCGCAAGGCAGCGCGAGGCCGGCGAATTCACCCTTCCGACCACCATCGCGATCGAACTTGCGACGAATCCGTTTCTTCGCGCCGACGACCCCGCAATCCAGGCTGGGCTTGGCATGGCTGGCGCCGATCCCGCCGCAGTGTTCACCGAATTGCGTGAACGCAAAAATCGCTTTTGAGCTATGTCTAGGCGGTGTGACATTGTTATAAGTCTGCGGTGAAGTTCAGCGGACGCGACGGCAAGGGCAAACGCAATGAAGATCGATCCCATCTGCGGCCAAAGCGCCGCCGGCATCATCCTCCTGCTCGATCTGCATCCGCATCCAGAAGGCGGTTATTTCCGTGAAACCTTTCGCGATCCGGCGCAGGATTCGCGGGGCCGGGCCGTCTCGACATTGATTTATTTTCTTCTCGAAGCCGGTCAGCACTCGCACTGGCATCGGGTGGATGCGACCGAGGTTTGGCACTTTTACGCCGGGGGGCCGTTGGAGATCAAAATCTCACGCGACGGCCGTGAGACAAGCGTGCACCGGCTAGGTCCCGATCTCACCGCGGGGGAGCGCCCGCAGTGTGTTGTTCCGGCGCATGAATGGCAAAGCGCGATGAGTCTTGGAGCTTGGACGCTCGCCGGCTGCGGTGTCGCGCCGGGCTTCGAATTCTCCGGCTTCGAACTCGCGCCGCCACATTGGCAGCCCAGTTCATGTCAACCCAGTTCACGCGAAGAGAAGCGTGGCGGACCATAATGGGGTTCGCGCCAAGCTTATTTTGCCGTCACTCCTTGGACACAAACGATTCGATCTGCTTTTGCAGCTGATCGAGCTGGCGCTTCATCTCGTCGAGGTCGCTTTTGGCAGTTTGCGAGGCCGGCTCGGCCGGTTCCTCCGGAGACTCGCCTGCGGGCTTATCGGCGGGCTTTCCGGATTGCGTCTGGAGCGGATTCCCAAACGGGCTGAACATTGCGAGAGCCTGCTCGAACATAACCATGTTCTTGCGGGCCAGTTCCTCGATCGAGCCGAAAACGGGCGTGGTCAAGGAAGACCCAAAATTTTTGGCAAACTTCTCGCGGAACTTGGCTTGCTCATTTACCAATTTGCCGATGGTGAATTCAAGGTAGCTCGGCACCAGCATCTGCATACTGTCACCATAAAAGCGGATGAGCTGGCGCAGGAAGGAAATCGGCAAAAGGCTTTGCCCATTCTTCCCTTCTTGCTCAAAAATAATCTGGGTCAACACCGAGCGGGTAATGTCCTCGCCGCTCTTGGCGTCGTAGACGATAAAATCGTCGCCCTTCTTTACGATGCAGGCGAGATCTTCAAGCGTGATATAGGCGCTCGTGTCAGTATTATAGAGCCGTCGGTTCGCGTATTTTTTGATTATGATGGGGCTGTTTTCTTTCGCCATGGCCTCGTGCTGCCTCAAGGAATTCACGTTTCAATCTAAGCAGGTTTATATTGATAGCGCCATGGGGTTGCGGGAGCAAACATGGTTTGGCCCTGCGCGCGCCCTCTAGTCATGTATATCGCAAAATCGCCGGACATGTATATTAGTATATATCCTATATAAGTATATATGCATGACACTTCGGCAATCCCCACTGCAATGTCACTTGCGAATTCACTTGCGAAAAATTGCGTCCATTGTGATACCAGAGCTGAAACCGTGGCTCGCAAGCGGTGCTTGGCAGTGATACCATAGCTGAAAAGCCTGAGATGTGCGCGGCGCGGCCAATATTCAGGCGTCTAAAATCGAGGAGGGCACCCCAATGCCGGAAGAGATTGTTATCGTGAGCGCGGCGCGTACGGCCGTGGGGTCTTTCAACGGCGCCTTCATAGCGACGCCGGCGCATGAACTCGGCGCCGCCGTGATCAAGGCAGCGCTCACCCGCGCCAAGGCCGAGGCAGGGGAGGTCGATGAAGTGATCCTCGGCCAGGTCTTGACCGCGAACCAGGGCCAGAACCCGGCCCGTCAGGCGGCGATCAAGGCGGGCGTGCCGCAAGATAAGACGGCCTTCGGGCTGAACCAAGTGTGCGGCTCCGGCCTGCGCGCGGTGGCGCTCGGAATGCAACAGATCGCCAATGGAGACGCCAAAATCGTCGTCGCCGGCGGCCAAGAGAGCATGTCGCTGTCGCAGCATGGCGCCCATTTGCGCGGCGGCACCAAGATGGGCGATCTCAAATTCGTNNNNCAGGATAAATTCGCGCTCGCCTCGCAAAACAAGGCCGAGGCGGCGCAAAAGGCGGGCCGGTTTCGAGAAGAAATCATCCCCTTCACGATCAGCGGCAAGAAGGGCGACATTGTCGTCGATTCGGATGAATATATCCGCGCCGGCACGACGCTCGAGGCGCTCGCCAAGTTGAAGCCGGCCTTTACCAAGGATGGCACGGTGACCGCCGGAAACGCCTCGGGCATCAACGACGGTGCCGCGGTTGTCGTCTTGATGAGCGCCAAGGATGCGGCCGCGCGCGGGCTGACGCCGTTGGCACGAATCGCCGCATGGGCGACCGCTGGGGTCGATCCGGCGATCATGGGCACAGGTCCCATCCCCGCATCCCGCAAGGCGCTGGAAAAGGCGGGCTGGAAGGTCAAGGATCTCGATCTCGTCGAGGCGAATGAAGCCTTCGCGGCGCAGGCCCTTGCCGTCAACAAGGACATGGGCTGGGATCCGGCGATCGTGAATGTCAATGGCGGCGCGATCGCGATCGGCCATCCGATCGGCGCATCGGGCGCCCGCGTCCTTGTCACGCTTCTGCACGAAATGCAGAGGCGCGGCGCCAAAAAAGGCCTTGCCACGCTCTGCATCGGCGGCGGCATGGGCATTGCGCTCGCTGTCGCGCGCTGATCGCCGCGACCGGCGGTGATTTTAATATTTCGCGGCGCTTTCCTATGGCGCCGCGAAAATCGGCCAATGGCACGAATGTGCTTTTAATCAAGAAATTGAAGGGACGGAATCATGGCTAAGGTAGCGGTAGTCAGCGGCGGCACGCGCGGCATTGGCGCCGCCATCAGCAAGGCCTTGCAGGCGGCGGGTTACACTGCCGTCGCGAACTATGCCGGCAATGATGAAGCGGCGGCGAAATTCAAGGCCGAGACCGGGATCCCGGTCTATAAATGGGATGTTGCGAACTACAAGGCCTGCGCCGAGGGACTAAGCAAAGTCACACACGAGGTCGGGCCGGTCGAGATTCTCGTCAACAACGCGGGGGTCACCCGGGACACCATGTTCCACAAAATGACGCCGGAGCAATGGTATGAGGTCATCAATATCAATTTGAATTCGCTCTTCAACATGACCCGCCCGGTGATCGAGGGTATGCGTGAACGCGGCTTTGGCCGGATCGTCAATATTTCCTCAATCAACGGCCAGAAGGGCCAGGTCGGCCAAACGAATTACACCGCGTCGAAATCCGGCGACATCGGCTTTACGAAATCGCTTGCCCAGGAAAACGCGGGCAAGGGGATCACCGTCAACACCGTTTGCCCCGGCTATATCGCAACCGACATGGTCAAGGCGGTTCCGAAGGAAGTTTTGGAAAAATCGGTTCTGCCGCTCATTCCGGTGCGCCGGCTTGGCGAACCGGAGGAAGTTGCGCGCTGCGTCGTGTTTCTCGTCGCCGAGGAGTCCGGCTACATCACCGGCTCGACACTGACCATCAACGGCGGCCAATATATGGTGTGATCATTGTGCTTCCGGATGCAACGGCGGGCAGGGCAGAGCATCGCCACGGTGCACTGATCGAATGCAGGCCAAGAGGGAAGCATGAAACATCGCGGGACCGGTGCCGTCAGGCCGCCAATTTGCGGGTAAAATCATTGGCCGTGCTGTCTGACCGGCTCACGTTTTTTGAGCTTGCGGAACGGTAAGCGCAACTGAGACATGGAGCGCTTCGCGTTCGATCGCTCATGGTCTCTCTCTATCTATTTGTTTTGCCGCATGATCTAATCTAAAAAGTCAGCAACTTTCCGGGATCAGGCGCCGGAGTTCCGGTTCAAGATTAAGATTTTGCGATGAAATTTCTCGATTCTGCCAGGGTTTATATACGGTCGGGCAACGGTGGCGCCGGATGCCTGTCGTTCCGGCGCGAGAAATTCATCGAATTCGGCGGTCCGGACGGCGGTGACGGCGGCCGCGGCGGCGACGTCTTCGCCGAATGCGTCGCGGGCCTCAATACGTTGGTCGATTACCGCTACCAGCAACATTTCAAGGCGGCCACGGGCATGCACGGCATGGGCAAGAACCGCGCCGGGGGCAAGGGCGCCGATGCGATCCTGAAAGTGCCGGCCGGAACCCAGATTTTCGATGAGGAGGGCGAGGTTCTCCTCGCCGATTTGACCGAGATAGGGCAGCGCGTCCGCCTCGCGC
>PLUZ01000414.1 GCA_003162995.1 Methylocapsa sp.
GTCGTCGCGGCCGACGACGGCGTCATGCCGCAGACCATCGAGGCGATCCACCATGCCAAGGCGGCGCATGTGCCGCTGATCGTGGCGATCAACAAGATCGACAAGCCCGACGCCAAGCCCGAGCGCGTGCGCAGTGAATTGCTGCAACATGAAGTGCAGGTCGAAAGCCTCGGCGGCGAGACGCTTGAAGTCGAAGTTTCCGCGACCAAGAAAATTAATCTCGACAAGCTGCTCGATCTGATCTCCTTGCAGGCCGAACTGCTTGATCTCCGGGCCAATCCGGTACGGCCGGCGGAAGGCACGGTCATCGAGGCGCGGCTCGACAAGGGCCGCGGACCCGTGGCGACGGTGCTGGTGCAACGAGGCACGCTCAAGGTCGGGGATTTAATTGTCGGCGGCTCCCAATGGGGCCGCGTACGCGCGCTCCTTGGCGACACGGGCGAGGCTCGGATGGATGCGGGTCCCTCGACGCCGGTCGAAGTTTTGGGCTTTTCCGGCTCGCCAGAGGCTGGCGATCGCGTCGCCGTGGTCGAGACTGAAGCAAGAGCGCGGGAAATCACCGAATATCGTGAGAGACAGAAGCGCGAAAAGGCCGCCGCACGGGGCACTATGGCACGCGGATCGCTCTCCGATATGATGAGCCAGCTAAAGACAGCGGGCCGCAAGGAGTTCCCGCTCGTGATCAAGGGCGATGTTCAGGGTTCGGTCGAGGCGATCCTCGCCACGCTGGAAAAGCTCAATACCGAGGAAGTCGCCGCCCGCGTGATCCATGCCGGCGTCGGCGGCATCACCGAATCAGACATAACCTTGGCCGAAGCCTCACAGGCGGCGGTGATTGGCTTCAATGTGCGCGCGCATAAGGAAGCCCGGGCGCTTGCCGAGCAGTCAGGCATCGAAATCCGCTATTACAATATTATCTATAATCTCGTCGATGACGTGAAGGCGGCGATGTCCGGTCTTCTCGCGCCAACCTTGCGCGAAGACATGCTTGGCAATGCCGAAATCCTGGAAGTCTTCACGATTTCGAAGGTCGGCAAGGTCGCCGGCTGCCGGGTCACGGATGGCACGGTCCAGCGCGGCGCCAATGTCCGGCTTATCCGTGACAATGTCGTAGTGCATGAAGGCAAACTCTCGACGCTCAAGCGCTTCAAGGACGAAGTCAAGGAAGTGCTCGCCGGCCAGGAATGCGGCATGGCGTTCGAGAATTACCAGGACATGCGGACCGGCGATGTCATCGAATGCTATACCGTGCAGGAGATCAAGCGCTCGCTGTAAGTCGGCTGGTGACGCGGAGGTCGTTATGGTTGCTTATTACTGGGATGACCGGGGGGGAGGAGCACGCCTACCGGTTGATTCTCGTCCAGCCAACATAGCTCTCTCCATGAAAACATTTGAAGATGCCATCGACAGACTTGGCCACATTGCTGAGGAGCTCGACAGTTTGGCACAGTTCACAACGTCGTCGGTCGCTGCTATTGAGGCACAAGGCGACCGGATCGATCGCCTCCAGGCCGATAACCAGGTCATGCTCGATGAGCTTGTCAACGGATCATAATCATGGGCGATCCGCCACCGGAGCAAAGTCCTGGACATTCGAAACCAGAATGGCGACTTCCTTCCTGGAACAAAATCGGGGAATTCGTAGTCATCGTCATGCGGCTCGAACGCTCCGTTGAAACTTTAAGAGAAGATAATCAAAAGTTGCAGGAACAAGTATCTCGACTCCAACGTCAAGTGGACGATCAAGCCGGTCAGCTAAAAGTGCTTGTCTCCTTTGTCCATACGTCGCTTCGCGATCAGGTGGACACACGCGCTGAGAGAGCGGCGATAGGTGTGTTCGAACGTTTGATTGCTTTCAAGAGCGAAGAAAATCCCGAAGGTCAGCGCTAGGCGCTGAAAGGGCGAAATTTTCATGTCCAGATTGCACCACCAACAAGGCGGCGAGCCATCGCAGCGGATGCTGCGCGTGGCCGAACTGATCCGCCATACCATGTCCGAGCTTCTTGTCCGTTCGGCGGCCGGCGACCCTATTCTCGAAGGCCAGGTCGTGACGATTCCGGAAGTGCGGATGAGCCCCGATCTGAAGCTCGCCACGATTTACATCATGCCGCTCGGCGGCAAAAACATCGCTGATGTTTTGGCGGCGCTTGACCGCCACAAAAAACACCTGCGCGGTGAGCTTGCCCAGCGCATCAATCTAAGGTTCGCGCCCGACATTCGCTTCAAGGCCGATCGCAGCTTCGACTATGGCGCCAAAATCGACGCATTGTTTGAATTGCCCGAGGTGAAACGCGATTTGGGCGCAAAACAGGAAGAGCCAGAATGACAGCCCGCACCTCGACGCGAAAGGATGTTCACGGCTGGGTGGTGCTCGATAAACCATCCGGCATGAACTCAACCCACGCCGTGTCCCGGCTGAAACGGATTTTCAACGCCAAAAAAGCCGGACATGCCGGCACCCTCGACCCTCTTGCCACGGGCATTTTGCCAATCGCTTTTGGCGAGGCGACAAAAACCGTGCCTTTCGTTCAAGACGGCGAAAAGGCCTATCGTTTTACGGTACGCTGGGGTACCGAAACGGATACCGACGATGCCGATGGCAGAATTGCCGCGCAATCAGACTTGCGGCCGGNNGATCTCGCGCGTGATGGCGAGGCGCCGGTATTATCCCCGCGTCCGGTGACGATCCACGCGCTCGATCTCCTAAGCTCCGAGCCCGATGAGGCGGTCTTCGAGGCACGCTGCGGCAAGGGAACCTATGTCCGCGCGATCGCCCGCGATCTCGGCAGAAGCCTTGGCTGCTACGGCCATGTCAGCGCCTTGCGGCGGACCAGAGTCGGGCCCTTCTACGAAACGGATGCGGTGCTTTTGCCGGATTTGGACGACGAGGGCGCCCGCACCCGGGCCTTGTGCCGCATTGAGGCAGGGCTCATGGAAGTGCCGCGCATCGTGGTCGATTCTGGCGCCGCGGCCCGGCTCCGGCGTGGCCAGCCGGTGCTGTTGCGTGGCCAAGACGCGCCCTTTGATGGCTCCGCCTATGCCGCCTGTGGCGGCGTCGTCGTCGCCATTGGCGCAGTCGAGAATGGGGAGTTGATCCCAGGCCGCGTCTTCAATGTCCGTTTATAAAGACGTCCTCACGATCCATCGTCGCCGAGCATTGCGTCGAGCTTCGCGCGTTCGGCTTCGGATAAGAGGTTCGCAGGGGCGAAACTCTGTTGCCGCCGCCGGGCAACAAGGATAATGCAGGCGCCCGTAAGAAGCACGAGGAACGGGGCCCCCCAGAGCAGCCAGGTTTCAAGCTTGAAAGGCGGCTTGAGCAATATGAAATCGCCGTAGCGGCGAACGAGAAAAGCACGAATCTGATCGTCGCTATCGCCTGCCTGCAGCCGCTCGCGCACGAGCAGCCGCAAATCGCGGGCGAGGTCCGCGTGGGATTCGTCGATCGATTCATTCTGGCAAACCATGCAGCGCAATTCCGCGGAAAGCGCGCGGGCTCTTGCCTCGAGCTTTGGGTCCGGCATGATTTCGTCGGGCTCAACCGCCTTTGCCATAAGCGGCACCAAGAACAACAGGCAAGTCAGGATAAGACTGCGCGTTCCAACCATCATCATTCCGCCGGTTGCGGGCTCGGTGTTTGCGCCTTGCGGGCGCGGCGCGCGATGCCGACCCTAAAACTCCGGTCGCTGAGCGACAGGCATCCGCCGAAGGCCATAATCAAGGCGCCAATCCAGATCAAGGCGACAAGCGGCTTCCAGAAGATCCTGGCATTGACCACGCCATTTGGGGCGACATCGGCGATGCTCATATAGACTTGGCCAAGNNGGTTCGATAGTGGCGACCACCGCCCCTTTGGCGCGGATGACCGTGCGCCCCACGAGCTCGGAATAATTCGGGCCATTGCGTGGCACAATGCTCTCGAAGGTCAGTTCGTAAGGGCCGATTTCGACCCTTTCACCAGGCTTCAACGCGGTGATTTTTTCGGTGCCCCAGCCTGTCGCCGCAAGGCCGAGCAAGGTCACTCCGATCCCCGCATGCGCGAAAGCCGTGCCGAAGGCATGGCGCGGTAAGCCGCGCGCTCGTTGGCTCACAAGGCCAGCGGAAATGCCGCCGCCAAGAAGACGTCTGCCAAGATCGACGAATGAGCCGGCGATCACATAAAAGGCGACGCCCGAGAGGATTACGCTAAGAGCGGGGCCACCGCACCACGCCGCAAGTACAGCCATAAATATAAGCGCTGCCGCAAAAGCGGCGGCGAGCCTTTGCGCAACCCCTGCAAGATCACCACGTTTCCACGGCAGCAACTGGCCAAACGGCATCAGGATAAACAGAGGGATGAACAAGGGCACGAAGGTCAGATTAAAGAAAGGCGGACCGACCGAGATTTTTTCCCCCGTAACGGCTTCGAGCGCCAGCGGATAGAGGGTGCCGATGAAAACCGTGGCGCAACAGGTCGTCAAAAGCAGATTGTTGAGGACGAGCGCGCCCTCCCGCGAGACCGGCGAAAAGAGGCCACCCTGTTTGATCTCCCCTGCGCGCAAGGCAAAGAGCGCGAAGGATCCGCCGATGAAGATCACAAGAATAAGGAGAATGAAGACTCCCCGCGTGGGGTCGCTCGCGAAAGCATGGACGGATGTCAATACGCCAGAGCGAACCAGGAAGGTTCCGACAAGCGACAGGGAGAAGGCAAGGATCGCAAGGAAGATCGTCCAGATTTTGAGGGCTTCCCGCTTTTCCATCACCGCCGTGCAATGCAAAAGCGCGGTGGCTGCGAGCCATGGCATCAGCGAGGCATTCTCGACCGGATCCCAGAACCAGAAGCCGCCCCAGCCAAGCGTATAATAGGCCCAATAGGAGCCCATCGCGATGCCGAGGGTCAGGGAAATCCAGGCGATCAATGTCCAAGGCCGCACGAAACGCGCGAATACCGCATCGATCCGTCCCGATATCAAGGCTGCCGCCGCAAAAGAGTAGGTGATCGAGAGCCCGACATAGCCAAGATAAAGCAAGGGTGGATGGATGGCGAGACCCGGGTCCTGAAGGAGCGGGTTCAGATCATTGCCTTCCGCCGGTGCCACGGCGAGCCTCGCGAAGGGGTTGGACGTCAGCAGAATGAACAAAAGAAACGCGGCCGCGATCCAGGATTGCACGGCCAGAACATTCGCGCGGAGGTCTTCCGGCATCGATCGCGAAAACAAGGCAACCGCCGCACCGAACACCGACAGAACCAAGACCCACAAAAGCATCGAGCCTTCGTGATTGCCCCAGACGCCGGTGATTTTGTAGATTAAAGGTTTGGCGGAATGGGAGTTCTCAACGACATTTATGAGCGAGAAATCGGATTGGACATGCGCAATGGTCAAGGCCAAATAGGCGTAAGCCACGAGGCCAAATCCCATCAGCGCGGCCGGCGGCGCGACCGCCATCAGGTGCCGGTCCCCTTTGATGCTGCCCCACACCGGCACTATGGAATTCACGAGCGCGAGCACCAAAGCCAAGACGAGCGCGTAATGGCCGGTTTCGACAATCATGCGCGCCTCTTTCGTAAAATCTCAGCTTGGGTCCTCACCGGCGTGTCCTCATTTGCCATTGCTTGCCGCTTCCGCGCCCTCACGCCAGACTCCTTGCTTCTTGAGGGCATCGGCGACCTCACGCGGCATGTAGCGTTCGTCATGCTTGGCAAGAATGCTGTCGGCGTGAAAGATTTTGTCTCCTCCAAGCGTGCCTTCGGCGACAACGCCTTGCCCTTCACGAAAGAGATCCGGCAAAACGCCGGTATAGGTCACCTCAACCTCTTGCTTTGTGTCGGTGACGGCGAAGCGCACCGTGCTATCGCCCTCATGCAGGAGCGAACCTTGCTTGACAAGACCGCCGATACGCAGCCTTTGACCTTCATGCGGCGCCCTTTGCGCAAGCTCGCTTGGCCCGTAGAAAAAGACGATATTGTCGCGCAATGCGATCAGGACCAACCCCAGGGCGAGGCCAAGCGCGGTAAGCGCCGTGGAAATCAAAACGAGACGGCGTTTTCTGCGCGTCATGATAAAGACTAGCCTTCCAGTCCAAGTTCCCGCGCGAGCGCCTCGATGCGCGCGATGGCATCTGGATCTCCCGCGAGATTGCGTTTTGCGTCGATAAGTGCCGAGCGGGCCTTATCGGACTCATGCAGAACCGTATAGGAGCGGACAAGGCGAAGCCAGCCTTCAAGATCCTGCCCGTTTTGCGCCAGGCGCGCGGCAAGCCGCTCGACCATGCCGTGAATGACATTGATCTGCCCGGATTCAGGTAGCGCCTCGATTGAAGCTGCCGCACCATTTTGCGAGTCCTCGGGCGCGCCACCGAGCGCCGCCATCCTCTCGCGAAGCGCTTGCGCCCAAGGCGCATCTTGTGGCGCTTCGGCGACAAGCTTACCCCAAATTTCCCTTGCACGGGCACTGTCCCCTGCCTGGGCAGCGGCAAGCCCGAGAAAGAAACGGGGCTTGGCGGCCGAGGGATCTTGCGCCGCCGCCGCTTCGAAGGATAGTTTGGCTTCCGCCGTCACCACGCCATTGGCGGCGCTAACCAGGGCTTCTCCATGAAGCTCCTGCCGTTCAGCGTTTGGCCCAAGCAGGCGCAGCGCCTCCTGCGCGGCATGGACGGCATCCCCGGCACGGCCCATGCGGAGATAAACCGGCGCCAGAACCTCGTAGCCGCGTCCATCATCGGGATGTTGCACAAGATGCGCTTCGATCTTCGCGATCGCCGCGGCCAAGTCCATGCGGGCGGGCGCCGCGTTGAGCCGCGCCGAAAGCGGTGCATCGGGCAACTCCGGACGGCCAATCCTTGCATAAAGCGAAATCGCCAGCACTGGGACAAAAATCAAGACAGCAATGGAGACTAGCCAGACTCGCTTTGGAGATGCCGCCGGTGCTGGTTCAACAGGGGCTTCCGCCGCCGCCATCAGGCGGCGGGCCGCTTCAGCCTTGGCGCCTTGCGCATCTTCCGGGGCCACCAGGCTTTGCGCTTCGTCCCGCTCAATCTCCGCGAGTTGGGCTTTGTAGAGCGCGACGCCAATCGCGCCGCGCCCAACCCCGCGCGGGGTTTTCGCAAGCGGCCACAGGACGCTGATCACCGCGGCGGCGGTGAGTAAGGCAAAAATCAACCACAACATGGAGCCTTAATAATGATTGCCAAGGCGCTTGCAAGACTCTTTGGGTTACAAATCAGTTAGTCAAGCTTTGGTCTCACGCCGAAGGAAGCCTCAAAACCGCGCGCAAACCGCCTTCTGGGCCCTCTTCGAGGGTCAAAACGCCTCCGTAGAGCGAGGCCAGATCGGCAACGATCGAAAGCCCGAGACCCGAGCCGGGTTTTGTTTCATCAAGGCGTTTGCCTCGGGACAGAGCGGCCTGACGCAGCTCCGGGGCAAGTCCTGGCCCATCGTCATCGATCGCCACGCGAAAGAAACGGCGCTCCAAGAAGTTGCTACAGGGCTCCGGTTCTATGGTGATCGCAACCGCATGGCGTGCCCATTTGCCAGCGTTATCGACGAGATTGCCAACCATCTCCTCGAAATCCTGGCGTTCTCCAGGAAAGCGAATGGTCCCGTGCAGCGTGAGAACAAAGCCGATTGCCCGCTCCGAATAGATTTTTTCGAAGGTGCGGACCAGAGCCTCAGTGGCCAGGGCAACCTCGGTGACGCCCCCCAGCGTCCGCGCCCGGACCGCGACGCGGGCGCGATTGAGATAATAGGTAACTTGATCGCGCATGATCGCCGCCTGCTCCTCAACCTTCGCCGCGAGCGGGCCTCGATCGGCCGCCGCTTCGTTGATGATCACGCTGAGCGGCGTTTTCAGAGCATGGGCGAGGTTGCCGACCTGAGTGCGCGCGCGCTCCACTACGTCGCGGTTGGCGCCGATCAACAGATTGAGTTCGCCGGCAAGCGGTGCGAGATCTTGCGGGAAATCACCTTCGATTTTCTCGGCTTCGCCGCGCCTTATCGCCGCGACCCCTTCCTGCAATTGCCGAAGCGGTTTCAAGCCATAGCGAAGCTGCGCTACCGAGGAGAGGACAAGAGCGAGCGCAAGAACCGCAAAGGTCATGACAAGGTCAAATTCGAAACGAGAGATTTGCGCGTCGATCTCTTCCGTCGTCGCGGCAATTTGGACGAGATAAATTCCCTGATCGCCCATATCGATGATGCGCTCGACCATGCGCAAAACCCGGTCGTCGGGCCCTTTCGCGTAGCCTCGGCGAGCGCCCCCGGCACCTGTCGGCACGCCGGACTCGGACAAACGCGGTAACTTTGCCGCGAACAATGAACTCGAACTTCTGATCTCTGGCTTTGGCACATCCAATCGCGTGAGCTGCCAATACCAGCCCGACATGGGCAGTTTGAATTGCGGTTCGCCGAGTTGGACAGGCGCGGCGCGGCTCTCTTCGCCGGATGTTGCGATATCGGCGACAAGCTCATGCAAATAATCGCCGAGGCGCTCGTCGAAATTGGCCTCGGCCGTGCGCCGGTAAATCGTTGAGAGAACGAGTCCCGCGACGAGAAGAATGGCAAAGCTTAACAGCGCGGCGGAAAAAAAGAGCCGCTTCGCGATAGAGCGTGATCTTAGCCGGACAGGGACGCTCTCTGGCCAGGCCAGGACAAAATGCCGCTTTCCCATTTCGTTTTTTTGCATCCGCCGCCGCCGGCAAAATGTCCGCTCAGATTCAAAGAGTTGGAATACGTTCTGATCGAAAAAGCCGCGCAACTTTTTCAAAACATGCTCTAAGCCGGAACTCATGCATACCGGCTTGCGAGAAACACCGCCAATTTTTCAAGAAAGTTCCGATTTGCAGGCATAGGAGCCAGCTTTTGACGCATGGTATTAGCTCCCGGAGGAAGGTTCGATCCTTCGTGGCTTTGCCCCCTTATCCTCCGTTTCGGACGCCGCCAAAATATAGCCAAGTCCGCGCACGGTTTGGATAATCTCGACGCCGAGTTTTTTGCGCAGGCGCCCGACAAAAACCTCTATAGTATTGGAATCACGATCAAAATCCTGGTCGTAGAGATGCTCGACAATCTCGCCGCGCGAGACGATCCTGCCTGCGTGATGCATCAAATAGGACAACAGCCTGTATTCATGCGAGGTGAGCTTGACCGGGCTGCCATCGACCGAGACCCGGCCCGCGCGAGCATCGAGCAGCACCGGACCGCAACGAAATTCGCTTGTGGCATGACCGGCAGCACGCCGGAGCAGGGCGCGCAGCCGGGCAAGGATTTCCTCAATGTGGAAGGGTTTGGCGACATAATCATCGGCCCCGGCATCGAAGCCCTGAACTTTGTCGCTCCAGCGATCGCGCGCGGTCAAAATCAGGACCGGCATGGTACGCCCGGCCCGCCGCCATTCACTGAGTATGGAAACGCCGTCCTTTTTGGGCAAACCCAAATCTAGAACGACGGCATCGTAAGGCTCCGTGTCACCCAAAAACCACCCTTCTTCGCCATCGAAGGCATGGTCGACGGCATAGCCTGCTTGGGCAAGCGCCGTGACGATCTGACGATTGAGGTCCTTGTCATCCTCGACGACGAGCAGCCGCACGCTTCGTTCCTCGTTTCAAAGGCAATGTTTCAAGTGCAACATTGCCGCCTCGCCGTCCAAAAATGCCAGCCTCGGGGGAACGAAACTCCGCCAATTTCCCAAACCCGGCGCCATTCAATTTGGATTCTTTGAACCAATGGGTTGACCCGTCTTGGCATCGATAAAAACGTGAATGACATGGCCGTCGTGACGCAAGAGGCTCAGCTCATAGACGAGTTCCTCGCTCCAACGGCAAAGCTTGACCCCGATCGCCTCCGCCTGCATCCGGCCCGCCGCACTCCGCATCGCACGAAATGGCTCGAAAAGCCCATGCGTAAGAATTTTGTCACGTGTCTCGGCCGTCGAGAAACAGACGCGCTCCTGCTCTGTTTGCGCCCCCGCTGCAACGCTTGAGCCCAGATGTGCCGTGACAACGGTCACAATGAAAAAAATCATGGTTCGAGGCTGGCCGGGAGACACTGAATGGTCCATGAATATTCTAAGGATGCGTGGATATTTTAGATTCGCTTCATTTGCAAAATCGTTTTTGCCAGCCCGGCGCGTGGGTTTGGNNGCATTTGCTTTGGTCGGGCCTGCCCGGCTCGCCCCTGAGTTCGTCCCCTATGTCGTCATGGTCTTGGACAGGAGTGGCGGCGACGCCGCCAGCTATTGCAGCGCGAGCGTCATCGCTCCGGACATTGTCCTGACCGCCGCGCATTGTGTCTCTGGCCCTTCAGATACTCAGGTTTTTATTCGCGGCAGCGAGGGCAAGTTGGTTTTTTTCGATGTCGCGGCGATTGCTGTTCACCCGGGATATAGGCCCAACTCCGGGCAGCAGGATTCGGTCTCCATCGATCTTGCCCTTTTGCGCCTCGCCAAACCCTTGTCTCCCGAATTCAAACCTGTCGAACTGACGGATTCCTTCCAGATGAAAACTGGCCAGCCTTTACGTATCGTTGGCTTTGGTATTGCGGACGAAGTTGAGCGGGGAACGCCAGGTATTTTGCGGACGGGTGTTCTCGCCATGATCGGACCGAAATCGCAAGTTTATATTAAGCTGACCGACCCGGATGGCACCGGGCTTGGCGCTTGCACGGGCGATTCCGGTGGTCCGGTCTTTGCCGCCGGCCGGCCGGCGCTGGTGGCCGTGACAATCAGGGCCAAGGGCAACGATGGCTATTCTTGCGGGGCGTTGACCGAGGCCGTGCTGACCGGTCCGCAACTGCCATGGATCCGCAAAATCCTACAATCATGGCGAGCAACGGGAAGCGTGGCACAGTGACCGCGGGGGAGATCTCCTTATCGCGACGTCCGGATTGAAGCGTGTTTAGCGAAGCGCTTTTTCGATCTCGGGTAAGATAACGTCCCGGTAGCTCTCCTCGCTGACTGGCCCCACAAAGCGATAGGCAATCGTGCCATCCCCCTTGACGATAAAGGTTTCCGGCACGCCATAGACCCCCCAGTCGATCGCGATCCGCCCCTTGCGGTCGGCACCGATCCGCGAAAAGGGGTCGCCCCCCTCATCAAGAAAGCGCTTAATATTCGCTGGATCGTCCTTATAGGCTAGCCCAAACAACCGCACATTCGCGCTCTTAAGAGCCGGATCCGACGAAAGCCGCATGATCAGCTCATGTTCCTGGTGGCAAGGCACGCACCAGGAGGCAAAAACATTGACGAGCGTCACTTTGCGTTGCCGGAGATCCCCGTCGGAAAATCCTTGTTTGTCCGGCAGCCCTTCGACTGGCGGCAAGGCAAAGGCCGGGACTTGCTTGCCGACGAGCGCCGAGGGCAGAAGCGAAGCATCGCCCGAAAAAAGCCGGACCAGAAACAGCGCCACCAGCACGGCGAACAGAATCAACGGCACAAAAATGAGAATCGGCCGCCGCGCGGCATGCGAACCCGCTTGCGGCTGGGGCGCGGTCGATGCCATCTATGCCAAGCCTTCCCGATCCGGGTTTTGCGAAATCACGTCCCGGCGATTCAAGTCTTTCAGCGGGTCTTTTGATGTCTCGCGCGACAAGGACGCAAGCGCCTGCTTCAAATTCAGGTAATCCGCCAAGATCGTCCCAACCATTCCAGCCACGATCAGAAAGCCAAGGGCATAGGCCGCGATGACAAAGCCAAGATGCGGATCATGGCTCATAAGCCGCCTCCCATGCGGACCCGCGCGCTGGGCTCGGTTCTTGTTCGCCTGCCGCCAGGATCGATAGACGGCGCAGGCGCCGGCGGAGGATCTCGTTGCGGATCGCCATGAGATAGAGCGTTACAAACAGAAGGGTGAAGGCGAGCGCCATCACTACGAGCGGCCACAGCATGGAGGGCGCGATCGCGGGACCGCCAAGGCGGAAGACCGAAGCCGGTTGATGCAAGGTGTTCCACCAATCGACAGAGAATTTGATGATCGGAATGTTGACTGCGCCAACGAGGGTAAATATTGCCGCTGCCCGCGCGGCCTTACCCGGATCTTCAATCGTTCGCCACAAAGCCACAAGGCCGAGATAGATTAGGAATAGCACGAGAACCGAGGTCAGCCGCGCATCCCAGACCCACCAAGTCCCCCACATGGGCTTGCCCCAGAGCGAACCAGTGGCAAGGCAGAGCAAGGTGAAGCCGGCGCCGAGCGGCGCCGCGGCCTTTTGCGCCGCGTCGGCCAGAGGATGGCGCCAGACAAGGGTGCCGAGCGCCGCCGAGGTCATGACAAAATAGATCAACATGGCAAGCCAGGCAGCCGGCACATGCAGATACATGATTCGGACCGTTTCGCCTTGCTGATAGTCGGGAGGGGCGACAAAGAAAGCGAGATAAAGGCCAACACCCAAAAGCAGCGCCGTTAGCGCCGCCGAGACAGGGATGAGAACACGGGCAAGCCGCAGGAAATGGGTGGGACTGGCGAAGTTGAGCATGGATTTCATCTATGCCCGCGCTCGCCCAAATGCAAATCCCGAAGGCCATTTTCCGCGCGCGGCCTGACGTCACGCTGCGATGCGTATCAGGCCGATTGGTGCTTATCCGGACGCTCCCCGGCGGGCTGTGGCTTTGTCAAAGCGGGGGGACCACGCGATAATATAAGCCATTGTTGCCATAATAGGGCTGGTACCAGGTGCCGTTGCAGACATAGTAATTGGTGCCCCCAACGACCTGGTAAGGGCATCCGGCCGGGACAGTGGCAACGAGAGAGCCCACCGCAAGGCCGACGGCCGCCGCGCCAATGGCCGCACCGGCAATGGCGGCGGCGCCGCAGTTCCAGCAGCCGCCGCCATAATAATGATTGACCACCGCCGGGCCATGGAAGCCACCGGCATAAACACCGCTGGCATGCCAGCCATCGAGCCCAGAAAAGACCCAGTCGATTGCAATGGTTTTTAAAAGGAATCCGAGGGAGTGCGGGGCTCGCAAGAGTCTTGACGCAGGCGGCGGTTGTTTTCCGTGAAATCAGGCGGTCTTACACGGCGCAGACTGGCTGAACTTGTCGCCACCGCGGGAGTATTGGTGGATGCGTGACGATTGGCATTGCCTCGGCGGAGCGCGGTCCAGCAGCCACCGCGCTCCCTTGCAATCAAATATTAGGCAGCGACCTTATCGCATTCCGCGGCACATGCCTTACAGGATTCGCCGCAGGCTTTGCACTCGGCGACTTTAGGGAATTTTTCGCATTCTTTCTGGCAGTCCCTGCAGATCATCGCGACGACTTTGGCTAAATGCCCGGTATGCTCTGAATTGTCCGCCGCGAGCGTCTGCAACGCATTGCAGGCGGCAACGAGCTGGTATGCCGAGTCGGCGCACTCCGACATGCTCGTGTCCTTCATCTTATACATCGCGAGGCAATGCCGGAGACAATCTTTGCCCGTCGCGACGCAATGCCCTGCGCTTTCCTCAAGGGCTTTGAATTTCGGCGGATGCATATCTGGCTCTTCGCCCGTTTGCGCAAAGGCCTGTGAAGCCGAGGCAGCCACGGCGACAGTTCCGGCGGCGGCAATGAATTCACGACGGTCCATGAGTATTCCTCCCTTAAGTTCGGTTCCCGCCGGCATCCCTGAATTTCTGGAGATGAACGGCTTCAGCAACCTAGACTATATAGAACGGCTGGAGGGGTTGATCCACGACAACAGTAATGTTCTTTTTTATTTTTATCTCCATTCATGATAAAGTCTATAAAATCTGTAGATAGTTACCTGCCGCCGGAACCCGGCTAGCTATTTGATTTCTGATAATCTTTGATATCCGTGAAGACGATCTCCGGCCATCTATCCTGTTCGTATTTCAGGTCGAAGGCCGAGGCAGCCATGAAGACCGGTGCGCCATCGAGATCGCGTGCCATCGATGCCGGATGTGCCTGAATAAATCTGTCCTGCTCAGCCGGATTTTTCGCGCCGATCCAGCGGGCGAATTCGAACCGGCTCGTCTCGAAACTTACGCTTAGGCCATATTCCGCCCCCAACCGCTCGGCGAGGACATCGAGCTGCAGAGCACCCACGACCCCAGCGATCGCGCCAGATCCGTCATTCGGCAAAAACAGCTGGACAACGCCTTCCTCGGCCATTTGCCCGAGAGCCTCTCGCAGCTTCTTTGCTTTCATGGCGTCACTGGTCTTCACGCGGCGAAGGATCTCGGGCGCGAAACTCGGGACCCCGCGAAAGATGAGATCCTCGCCCTCCGTCAGCGTGTCGCCGATGCGCAAGGTGCCGTGGTTCGGAATGCCGACGACATCGCCCGCGTAAGCTTCCTCGGCGAGTTGACGGTCCTGCGCGAAAAAAAATTGCGGCGCGTTGAGCGAGATATTCTTGCCCGTGCGCACGAGCTTGGCCTTCATGCCGCGTGTCAATTTGCCCGAGCAAATCCGCAGAAAAGCGATCCTGTCGCGATGATTGGGATCCATGTTTGCCTGGATCTTGAAGACGAAGCCGGTCATTTTTTCTTCGCGCGCATCGACAGCTCGCGAGACGGCTTGAAGCCCTTGCGGCGGCGGCGCGAAAGTTTTCAGAGCGTCGATCACGTCGCGCACGCCGAAATTGCGCAAGGCGCTGCCGAAGAAAACGGGCGTCAAATGACCTTGCAAATAGGACAGATGATCGAAAGTTTTGAGACCATCCCGGGCGAGCTCGATCTCACCGCGCGTCTGCGCAAAATCCGCTTCGTTCAGAAGGCCGGCAATGAACCGGTCCCCAGGGCCCTCAACCGGCACGGGCTCGCTGTCATGGTCGAGCTGCCGCACGAGATTGTGCTGCAAGTCGAACGTGCCCGCGAAGGCGCGGCCCCGGCCCAGAGGCCATGTCATAGGGGCAACATCAAGCGCGAGTGTCTTTTCGATCTCGTCGAGAAGATCGAAAGGGTCCCTCGTCTCGCGATCGAGTTTATTGATAAAAGTCAGAATAGGGATATCGCGCAGACGGCACACTTCGAAGAGCTTGCGGGTGCGCGCCTCGATGCCTTTCGCGGCGTCGATCACCATGATCGCCGAATCGACGGCGGTGAGGGTGCGGTAGGTATCTTCCGAAAAGTCCTGATGGCCCGGCGTATCGAGGAGATTAAACACGCAACCACGATATTCGAAGGTCATCACTGAGGTGACGACTGAAATCCCGCGCTCACGTTCGATTCCCATCCAATCCGAGCGAGTCTGACGTCGGTTCGCCTTGGCGCGAACTTCACCCGCAAGCTGAATCGCACCGCCGAAAAGCAAGAGCTTCTCGGTGAGCGTCGTCTTGCCCGCGTCGGGATGGGAAATAATGGCAAAGGTTCGCCGCCGGGCGACCGGATCAAGATCATTCATGCCGATGCTTCGTGGCAAGGGAAGGAGGAGATGTCAACCGAGTGGCCGATCCAAAGCATTTATTCGGCGGCGGAGCGCTCCGAAGCCTGGCGATGCGAAGGTAACTCCCTTTCCAGCTGATGTTGCCGGTTGCCCTTATTGTGATCCCGCGCGATTAGCGTGTAAATTGCCGGCGTCACGAAAAGCGTGAAAATCGTGCCGATGCTCATCCCCGCCGCGATGACGATTCCGATCGCAAACCGGCTCTTCGCACCCGCGCCATCGGCGACGATCAGAGGGATCATCCCGGCCACCATGGCGGCCGTGGTCATGAGGATCGGGCGCAGCCGCACGGAGGCGGCATGTTCAATCGCCTCGCGGCGGCCAAAGCCTTCCTCTTCCTGAAGCCGGTTGGCAAAATCCACCATCAGGATGCCGTGCTTGGAAATGAGACCGATCAGCGTGACGAGGCCGATCTGCGAATAGATATTCAAGCTTGCCGCGCCAACTACGCCGAGGATGTTTAAGGGCAGAAGCGCGCCGAACATCGATGTTGGCAGCGCGATGAGAATAATTAAGGGATCGCGGAAGCTTTCGAATTGCGCCGCAAGCACGAGAAAAATCACGATAAGCGCGAAGACGAAAGTGAGAATGAGCGTATTGCCTTCCTGGACGAACTGACGGCTCTCTCCCTGATAATCGACGCTATAGCCCTCCGGTAAAAGCTCCTTTGCCTTTTGTTGCAGAAAACCGATAGCTTCGCCAAGGGTATGCCCGGGAAACGGCACGCCTTGCAACGTCGCCGCATTCAATTGCTGAAAGGTCGGCAATCCATTCGGCTGCACGGTTGTCGAAAGGCTCGCGACCGTCGCGAGCGAAACCAAGGCGCCGGATCTGGTGCGCAGCTGATAGCGGGTCAGCCAATCCGGCGTGAGGCGGAAATCCCTCGGCGCCTGCGGGATGACTTGATAACTGCGGCTGTTTAGGCTGAAACGGTTGACATAATTGCCGCCGAGCAATGTGGCGAGCGAAGAGCCAATATCCTGCATGCTAATGCCGAGGCTGTTTGCTTTGTTCGCATCGATCTTGAAATCAATTTGCGGCATATCGAATTTGAGATCGCTGTTGACGAAGAGAAACAGGCCGCTCTCGCGCGCCGCTGTCTCGATTTCGGCCATGACATCCACGAGCTGACGATAATCGGCGATGGTGCGGATCACGAATTGCAGCGGAGGTCCGCCCGTCGAGCCCGGCAGCGATGGCGGACCGAAGGCCAGAATCTCGGCTCCAGTAACTTGGGCGAGTTTCGGCTGCAGCGCCTCCATGATCTCTTTTTGATTGCGTTTGCGCTCGCCCCAGGGCTTCAAGATAAGCCCGCCAAATCCCAGGTGCACGCCACCATATCCATTGAGAACAAACACATGCTCTCTTTCGGGGATGTCGCCGGCGGCCGCCTCCACCTGTGCAGTCGTCTTCGCCATGTAATCGAGGTTGGCATATTGCGGTGTCTTGACGAGAGCGAAAATCGTGCCTTGATCTTCTTCGGGTGCGAGTTCCTTCGGCGTTGAAACAAACATAATGCCGGTAAGCACCAAGACGCCAATGAGGATCACAACAGTCACGGCGCGAAAATTCAGCGTCTTGTGAAGCCGGCGTTGATAGCGCTGACGCAGCCCATCGAACACCCAATCGAGGAAGGCCGGGAACCCGTGCGCTTCGGCCTGAGGCGGTTTCAGAAGGCGCGAACACATCATCGGCGACAAGGTGAGCGCGACAACCCCAGAAACGACGACCGAGCCGGCCAGCGTGAACGCGAATTCCCGAAACAGCGAGCCGGTTAGGCCAGAGACAAAACCGATAGGCGCATAGACGGCGGCGAGCGTGATCGTCATCGCAATCACGGGAGCTGCAATCTCACGCGCTCCTTGCAGGGCCGCGTCGCGCGCGGACATCCCCTCTTCCATGTGGCGGTAGATATTTTCAACGACGACGATCGCGTCATCCACGACGAGACCGATCGCCAGCACGAGCGCAAGCAAAGTCAAGAGGTTCAGCGAATAGCCGAGCGCGAAAAGAATCGTCATTACGCCGACGAGGGAAAGCGGGATGGTCACGATCGGGATGATCGTTGAGCGCAAATTGCCGAGGAACAGGAAAATCACCGCGATGACGATGAGGGCCGCCTCACCGAGCGTCTTCTCGACCTCCCAGATCGAGGCACGGATGAACTTCGTCGCGTCATAGGCGATGGAGGCATCAAGGCCGACGGGAAGCTGCGACTGCAGTTCCGGAAAAGCCTTGCGGACCTCGTCGATCACATTGAGGGGGTTCGCGGTCGGCGTTGCGTTTATGCCGATGAAGACCGCTTTCAGCCCATCGAAGGAGGAAGACGAGTCGACGGATTCCGGACCGAGTTCGATATCGGCTATATCGCCGAGCCTGATCATCGCATCGCCGTGCGCCGCGACGACCAGCTGACCGAAAGCCTTGGCGGAATTGAGCGAAGTCTCGGCATTGATGCTGGTTTGAACAAAATCGCCCTTGATCTGCCCCGCCGCGGTGGTGAAATTATTGGCGGCCAAAGCGGCCGAGACATCAAACGGTGTCACGCCGCGCGCGGCCATCCGGTCCGGATTGAGCCAAACCCGCATCGCGAAGGTCTGGCCGCCGAGGATCTCGGCATTGGCGACGCCATCAATCGTTTGCAGTCTCGGCTGAACCACGCGGTTCAGATAATCCGTAATTTGTGATGGCGTGAGAACTTTCGAGTTGAAAGACATATAAAGCACTGCGGTCGAATCGCCCGTCTGCTTGACGACGACCGGATCGAACGCCTCGCGCGGCAAAAGATATTTGACTTGATTGACCTTTGCCAAGACATCGGCGACAGCGCGGTCCGCATTGGCGTTGAGGAAAAGGTTTAAGGTAATCGTCGAGGTATTTTGCTGCGAATTCGAAATCAGCGTGTCGATACCTTCGGCGCTCGCCACCGCCTGTGCGATCGGCGTCGTGATGAACCCCTTGATCAACTCCGCATTGGCGCCCGGATAAGCCGTTGTGATGGTAATCGTGGACGAGGAGAGTTGCGGAAATTGGCGAAGCTGCAGCTTAAGGCCGGATTGAATACCGGCAAGCAAAATCAAAAGGCTCACCACGCTGGCCAATACCGGCCGCCTGATAAAGATATCGGTAAAGGACATCCCTTATTCCTTCGGCCGCACGGCTAGCGGCGCGAGGTGCGCGGCCGGGTCGATGCGCACCCGCGCACCGGACTGCAATTTGAGCTGACCTTCGGCCACGATTGTTTCGCCAGGCTCGACGCCATCGCTAATGGCTATGCGATCTTCGCGTATGTCCCCGGTACGCACGGCCCGGCGTTCAACGATCAGTGGCGCATCCCCATTGACCGGTGCCGCCTGCGCTCCGCCCGCATCGGGCGAGACAGGTTTCACGACGAAAACACTGTCGCCATAGAGCGAGAAAGTAATCGCGGTCCGAGGAAGTGTCACGACTTTGGCGGGCGCGCCCGCTATGACGTTCACATTGGCAAACATCCCTGGCAAGAGTTGCTTCTTCGGGTTGGCAAGCTGACCCCGCACCAAAACATTGCGGCTATCCTGAGCGATGCGGGCGTCAACGGTCTTGATTTCGCCTCGAAAAATCTGGCCGGGATAGGCATCGACCTCGACTTCGATGGCTTGTCCCGGCTTGAGGGCATCGAGCGATTTTTCCGGGATTGGAAAATCAACGAAAATCGGATCGAGCTGTTGCAAGGTGATGAGGCTCGTTCCCGGCGAAACATATTGGCCGAGATCCAATTTGCGAATGCCCACGCGCCCCGCGAATGGCGCGGTGAGCATTTTCTGGGCGATGATCGCGCGAACCCGTTCAACGGCAGCGGCGGCGGAATCGCGCGAGGCCTCGGCGGAATCGAAATTCGCCTTGGCCGTGTTGCCGCCCTGGATTAATTGACGCTGCCTTTCGAGCACCAGGCCGGCGTTCTTGAGCACGGCAAGGTTGTTCTTTAGGTCTGCCTGCTCCACCGAATTGTCGATTTCAAAAAGTGGAGCACCCTTTTCTACGTCCTCGCCCGACTCGACCCGAACCGATACGACCACCCCGCCGATTTGAGGCGCAATATTGATTTCTTGCACTGCCCTGAAAGTCCCAATCGCGGGCAGCCGCGGCGCCCAGGTCTCTATACGGGGTGTATCGACAGCGACAGAAGCGGGAGGACGAGGCGATTCGAGGATGAAGCGCTTTATCATCCCTGGCTTGACGACGAATTGGAAATACCCAAGGCCACCGCCAAGCGTCACAAGAGATATCAATACGGCAATGAAAATGATGCTGCGCTTCACTTTATATCGACCTAGAGGGTTCAAGACGGGCTTGCAAAATCCGGCACCCCGGAGATCATCGCAAAAATTAATGAGTGTGCCCGGCCACCGCGGGCCGGGATTTGGTCTCTGCTTTCCCAGGCACCAGGCAACATGCGGGTCCAATCCCGAAGCCGCAAACTCCACAGAATTGTTTCATCGAGCCAAACAACAGCGCTAGCTTTCTGATTGAACACATTGGTCTAAACGTAAACCGGTGATTGCAGAGCTCCAAATGCCAGATGATCATATTTAAAAGATGGCAGAAATAGCTTTTCAGATCGAGCGGTTCCGAAACACTCAGGGTCACGGCGTTTTCGCCGCTTTCGTAAACCTGTTGCCGGTTAAATCCCTTAGCAGGAAACGTTAGTTACGGAATAATCGGTCGAAACTACGGCAGAGACACGACAATATCACTTCAACTCTATGTGTTCGGACAAGATGTAAAGGGCGGATTTCCGGCGGACGATCTTCCCGCACAATCCGAAGGACGACAATGCGCCGCGCCACAGTATGCAGAGGCGTTGACGCTTGTGCAAGCTTCACAGCCNNAAATGGACTCCTTTGATTGATAAGGACACAGCTCAAAATCAAAGAGTTGGAGCATGTCCTAATCAAAAAAGTCGAGCAAGTTTTTCGGGACTCGTACTCGACGTTGGCGCCGGACTTGGTCAAGAATCCCTTGTGCCGATGGAAGCGAGAAGAGCGTTTGCACCGGCACGCGGAGCTTACGCCGCCAGTTCGGCCGCTCCTTATCTGTTCCCGGAAGGTTGATCGCGATTGTTTCCATCGCAAGATCATCGGCTTGGACGAGTGCCAGCGCAGAGTTCGAGGCTGCCACATAGCCATGCACGGAAGCGGCGGCCGTTTCGCTGAGAGGGGCCTCAGGATCTGGCATTGATCCCGGGAACCCTTGTCCCGCGACCGCTTCCATCAGGGCGGTCTTCTCGGCGGCGCGTGCGGCGGCGGCCGGCGCCGCATCGGCAAGAAGACCAAGCCCCGCCGCCTCGGTGAGATCGTTTCCTTCCCACCATCCGGCCAGGGGCGGCAGATCGTGGGTCGCGACGCAGGCCACGGCCAAGCGGGGATAGCGCTCGGGTGGCAAAAACCCCTCCCCTTCCCGCTCGAAACGCATCACCCGGTAGGAAAGAATTTGGGCCGCGGCCAGTTGCTCGCGGAGACCTTCCGGCACCGTGCCGAGAGCCTCGCCGACAACGGCTGTTTCCGCGCGTACACTTTCCAGCATGAGATGGCCGAGAAGGCCGGCAAATGGATAGTCAAGATAAGCTCCCTCTCTCCCAGCGGCCCCCTCGGGCACGAGAAAAAGGCGCTTGAGCCCCATGACATGGTCGATCCTCAATATTCCGGCGTGAGCCATATTCGCGGCAATCAGCCGGCCGAAAGCGGCAAAGCCGCCACTTGCGAGCGCGCGTGGATCACAGGGCGGAAGACTCCACACCTGGCCATTCGGGCCGAGGGGGTCCGGCGGCGCTCCAATCGATACGCCCCGCATGAAAAGCTCCGGTTGCGCCCACACCTCCGCTCCATCGGGCGCGCAACCGACCGCGAGATCGCGATAAAATCCGAGCTTCAGCCTGGACACGCGGGCAGCAGCGGCAAACTGCCGGTCAGCGAGCCATTGCAGGAACGTGGCGCGGGAAATCGCTTCCTCGTGCGCCGACGCGAAGGCGGCAACACCATCGCCCGACGGCGATTTGAGCCGCGCGGGGAATTCTTCAAGCGTAACCCCGAGGCTGGCCTCGATGGCTGAGAAGATAGCGAAGCGCCGCAGCGTCTCGCCGCCGGCACGTACGAAAGCCTCAAAATCTTCAACCAGCGGGTCGCGGGGGCGGCTTCGAGCGAAATCGCGAAAAGCCGCATGGGCGGCATCGAAAAGCGATCCTTTGAGCGCGGCAACCGCGGCATAATCAACGCATGGCTTCGCCGATAGGCGTGAGGCTTCCGGCAAGACTCGCTCGATTGCGGTGCGCACGCTCGCAGTCAGAAGCGGCCCGGGCAGGCTGAACGCATCAAGTGCAAGCGGATCGAGAAAACGCCGGTCGGACGGATGATAAGGACTCGCACGATCTGGATCGCTCGCAAACAGCGCATGCAGCGGATTGAGCCCGACCGTGACGGCGCCTGCAGCCGCAGCCTCTTCGGCAAGGAGGCGCAGCGTGGTAAAATCGCCAATACCCTGGTCGCCCAATCCCTCAACAGGTTCGCGCCGCAGCGCATAAAGCTGCGCGGCGATCCCAAAAAAACTCGCGTGTCCACGCAACGCTTCCGGCAAAAACGCCACATCGGGAACAATGGCGAGATGTGCAGCGCACTCTGGCGCTTCCTCCGTCCAAACGCGATGCCGCCCGAACGGCAAGGCTGGCAGCGTAACGTCGCGAACTGCTGCCCGCCGCCCGTCTGCGGCGACGGCCTCGCTGCGCTGTCCGTCGTCAGCGGCGATCTCGACCCGGCGCGTAGAGCCGTCCTCAAGTGTGATTGTAAGGCCGATGCGCCGCGCGAATCCGGCGAGATGGCCGCCAAGACGGATCGTCATTGCGCCAGCTTGACGGAGTGTCGTTGCGACCGGAAGCGGACGAAGCTCGCGTTCTCGAGCGAGCGATGCGAGGCTCGCGCGGGCTTCCCCGGCCGATGACGCTGGCAGGCCAAGAGCCGTGAGCAAAGCGCGTTTGGTGTCAGCCGGAACCTTGTGGCGATTGCCATTCACGTCAAACCAATGCGGCGCAATCCCCGCCGCTGTTGCCAAGGCATCGAGGATATGATCGGCGATACCAGGCGCTTGCCGCCGCGCCTCGCACGATGGCTGCTCGATGAGAATTGCCGCCGAGCGGCCGGCGAGATCGTAACGATCGGCGTCCAAGATGTCGGACGCGCGGTCCGGCTGAGCGGAGTCGATTGCGAGAGCCCAGACATGGTTCTTGCTGAGCCCCGGAACCTCGCAGGCGACGGCGTCTTCGCCCGCGTTGAGCAGCACGGCGGCGCGGCCTGGCACGCGGCCCCCGAATGCGGCATCCTTATCGCCCGGATCGTAGAACAGCGCCACGAGTGCTTTTGTGGCTGGATCGTTCCAGTCCTTCGGGACAAGGGGCCGGCCTTCCGGCGTCAGCCATTCGACATCGGGAATCCCCGTTGCGTCGGGGGGTGCGCCGGTCAACGGGGTCTCTGCGTTGAGAGCTCCATGCGACCGGCGCAAGTGGATCAGTCTTGCGACGAAATCGATAAGCGAAGCATCGGCACTGGCCCAGTCAATCCAGGCAAGCGCATTGTCCTGGGCGTAGGCATTGTTGTTGCCACCCTGCGAGCGGCCCAATTCATCTCCCATGCTGAGCATCGGCGTGCCCCGCGCG
>PLUZ01000151.1 GCA_003162995.1 Methylocapsa sp.
CATCGATCAAAGCCAAATCGGCTGCGATGCTTCTCAGGATTATTTTCAGGATTACGGTCCTGGACGCGATGTTGCTGGTGGCGATAAGCCTCCACAAAACCAGTAACCATACGATTTCAGCGGCAATCCCATCTTCGGATCGACCGATATCTCTAAGATTGGCGGGGCATCAACCCACCTGTAGGGCAGACCAGGACGTGGCCTGCCCTTACCGTAAACTCGATTGACTGGGCGTGTATCCTTGGAAAAGGCGACGAGGAAACAACCGGCTTCACAGATCACGGCATCGAGTGCCTGAAGCAAACCATACAGGTCAAAAAGACGCACCATCCCGAGCCAGCAACCCGTCGCATCCAGTAAGTCGGAAACCCGGCCGTCGGCTATGGGGGTGTTCACCGCATGGTTACAATTGGACCGCATGCTTTATGTTCGANNATAGTCAACCATTCTTTGGATCAGTTCGCGACTTTCAGCTTGCTCTCGCCAGTTGCTGAATAACGTTTGTTCCCAATCCAGGATGAAAATTCAACCTGCCGTGACTGTTGACCGCAACTTCAGAGGCGCATCAATCGTGCGGAGAATTTCGAAACTGCTGCCAGTGCCGCGGATCGTGACATTGCCGTAGTTGAATAAACGTCCGCTCAGCGTTTGATCGACGTCGACGCTTTCAACTTTTGCCAAGTTCATCTCCATGGTCGCGCGGCGTATAAAACCGCGCTTCAGAATGACGCGGCGATCGGTGACGGCGATCTCGGTTGTCCAGCGACGGAACCATGCGTAAGCGAAATTGCACATGGCGATCATGGCGGAGATAGTGGCGACGAACCAGAAAAGCCTATCCCTATCGGGATAGTTTACGCCGACGAGCAGAGCCGCCAACGCGATGGCCGCGAGCATCCCCGACGGAATATAGACAATCCAACTAACGGTCGTGCGGTAGCGCACGCTTTCGCCAGGTTCTAAGACGCGATCAACATAAGTCGCCATGGGTTCATTCCTTCTTTGAGAGAGTTATCGCCGTCTTGGCCGCACCGGCAAGGCGCAAACTCGGCGCAAATCGCTTGCCAACCGGCCATTTGGGTCGCGCCGCCGAACCTCTGGCACGGCGCGGATCACCGCAGGGACGACGGGCGGCGCGGCTTGCGGAAGCAATTGCGGCGCACATGCGGCGATCGCGTTTCACCCGAGCACGTTTCTGCCGCGAGTGCCCAGCTCGATGCAGCCCAAGCTAGCGAAATTTTTCTGCTTTTGGTCACGCTTTGTGATTTTTTCGGTCCGATTTTCTATAAGGCTTAATGCAGAAGATCGAGCCGTTCCCTGCCCCCAACATCGAGATTGAGATCGTGGCACCCGACGGTCATATAGGCTGGCCAAAACGCTGCGAGATGACGATTTCGGCCGTCTCTGGCACAATGAAGCATAAGTCCGATGCTGTGGGCCTACGCCGACGCATCCAGTTACGAGCTCTGGAAAGCTTCTGGATGCACCGTCGATCTGAAACGTTATGCGAACCTGTTCATCGTTCTCGTTAGGCGCAAGTACCTCGATGCGTGCCATTGTAATCTTAAATTTTCATCATCCCGATCCCGACACCATGTTCATTTTAGTTTCCTTTTCGCTTTTGGCTTCGCGAGCCCGACGCCAGCCCCGCCGGCGTTCTCAGCAATGAACCCAGCCCCGATCACGTTAGAGGGAACTATTAACTTCAATAACTGTCTCTATGGCCTTTCGAGCATCTTCGGAACCGACACAAGCGACGAGGATCGCTGCGAGCGATAATGCCGCCTTCTCCAAAGGTGCCACGGCTAGATATTCTCTCAACGCCACGTTGACGGCATTATCGAATTTGTGCTGCGCCTCGGCTTCGTTGAGTTCACTCATTTTTGTTTCCCTTCAGATAACTACGCACTTGAAACTGACGCGCTTGCAGACAGTCGATGATATTCTAAAGCTTCACAGATCGTTGACCGACCGCAACAAAGGCAAGCCCTCGCAAGGCTGATCGACGCAACCTACCCCGCGAAGCGTTACCGCCCAACAGAGAAAGCTGTCATTGGCAAAAATGATCGGATTGCCGGGTTCCTTAGCGTCCGTAAATACCATCGCCATCCGTGTCGTTTCAGCGGCGACGACAAACGGGCCAAGGTCTTTCCGAAAGCTCTCAACTTCGGCTTCGGCGGCTTTCTGCTCCCCAGATTTGTTCTCTTCATTCGGCATGATTGCCCCCTTTTGTCCTTCGCAAGCAAGGCCGGGGCTCGTAATGAAGTCCCTCTCTTTCCTCCTTCTTCAGCAGCCGCAATGCGGCCCGGACAAACTCGCTTGCGCCGGTAACGGCCAGAGGCGAGCCTTTCCGCAACGGAGCGCTCCAGCTGACGCCCTTACTTCAGCCAGTAACACACCGAGCCTTCTGGGCATCCGCTATGGAGACATGGCGCGGGGCCGTCGCCGCGGCGTGAGCTCCGATGCACCGTGTAATTCGTTACCTGCTTCGTTAAGCAATGTGACAGAGACTTTGAGAGGGTTTGCCACGTCTGCTCCTGTTCCGCTTCGTTCTGATTTTGACGCGGCTTTATTGCGCAAGCTGGCGAGGGGATCGCGCGATCCCGATCAGACCCGGCGTCTCTTGGCGCTGGCTGAGATTTATGAAAGCGGCTTGCGCTCGGACGCGGCGCGGATCGGCGGTGTCGGGTTGTAGATTGTGCGCGATTGGGTGCTCCGCTTCATCGCCGTGGGTCCCGATGGTCTCTTGAACGACAAGGCACCGGGCACCCCCACCATTGGCCAAATGAGCACATTTAAATCCTGATTTGCGGCTCGTCGTGCAGAACGGCATTCAACAATGAACTGTGGACTTCGAGGCCGCCGCCATTGTAGTCAATGAAGCCCAGTTTTCGAAATTTGTTCATGAAGAAACTTACGCGGGACCGGGTCGTGCCGATCATCTCCGCAAGCGTCTCCTGGCTGATTTCCGCGATTATCGGCTCCGGTTTCCCTTCCTTGCCAAAGTTCGCCAGCAGCAGGAGAAGCCGGGCAAGACGTTTCTCACTCGAATTGAACAGCTGATCGA
>PLUZ01000413.1 GCA_003162995.1 Methylocapsa sp.
GGAAACGACGGGCTTTTGTCGCCCGAGGCAGTTGCCAATCCACCGGTTTATAACCGCGCCCGGGCAGTCGCGCATTTCGAGGATGGCCCGGTGCGGCAATTGGTGCATCGATTGAAATACAACGACAGAATGGAACTTGCCAAACCGCTCGGGGCATGGATGGCACGCGCCGGCAATGAACTTTTGGTCGAGGCCGATCTTCTCGTGCCGGTTCCCCTCCACCGCCGCCGCCTTGCCGCGCGCCGATTCAATCAGGCGCACGCCCTCGCGCAAACTATCTCCGCCCAATGTGGCGTCCCGGCGGATCCTTTCGTCCTCGGGCGGGTCAAGCCGACTCCATCCCAGGTTGGTCTTTCGCGTTCGCAGCGGGCTCTCAATTTACAGGGCGCGTTTCGCGTGACGGACGGGATGGCCCCACGAATCGAAGGCCGCGCCGTGGTGCTTATCGATGATGTCATGACCTCGGGGGCAACCGCCAACGCCGCTTCGCGGGCACTTCTGCGAGCCGGCGCCAAAAGTGTCGATGTCTTGGTTTTTGCGCGGGCCGTCTGAGGTTTTGCTGCCTGCCCCGCACTTCGGCCTCGAAGGGCGCCGGGCCTATCGGCTCAATATCGTCTCGCCTTCAGACGCAAGCAGGCAGCGGCGGGGCCGGGGGCCGGTTTTTGAACAGGGTCAAATCGACCATGGAAGCAACCAGATGCTGAGCAAGATTATAGAAAATAATGGGCAACATGATTTGCGGGTGATCCGCCAGCGCCACAGAGGCCAAAACGAGCCCGGTGCCATTGTTGTTCATGCCTAAACCGAAGATCAGCGAAACTCTTTCGCTGTTACTCACGCGTGAGAAGCAAGATAATAAATAACCAGATGAAAAAGCGCTTATGCAAAGAGCTAAGACGATGAGCAGCATGATCGCGAAAAAGTCGATGTCTGGATGCGCTATAACGTTTGGCAGCGTCAGAGACGCATTCGAATAATTCAGCACAAACAATATGAGATAATTTATGAGTTTCACATAGACGCTTGCGCTCGTGACGCGCATTTCCCCGGCAAGACAACGTGCCGCCATTCCAAGCAAAGTGGGTAAAATGACCCACATCCCAAGAAAACTTGCGACGTCACCCGATGCGAGCTCATGCAGATCCTCCGAATAGTCGCCAGTGGTCACAAAACCTGTCAGATGAAGAACGCATGGAGTCAATAAGGGGCTAAGCGCGGTGGTGCTCAAGACCAGCCCTATGCTCAATGCGAGGCTTCCGTTGGAATTTTGCGACCATGCCGTCGATGCGCCAGCGATCGGCATCGAGGCGACCAAAGCAAGACCAACCAGTATCTGCTGAATTTCTTCCTGATTATGCCAAATATATATCAAGAAGCTGACCGCAACAATGAACGTCAACGGCGTCATTATATTCAAAAACAAACCACCAAGCAATAGAAACGGCCTTTTGAGCAGGCAGGTGAGTTCGGCGGTTTTTACCCCTAGTCCAGCATTGAATAATAGAACAGCTAACATCAACATTGGCAGAGAAATAGCCAAACTACTTTGCTGCGTAGTTGCTCTGCCAAAGCCAATATTACGAATCCAGAGTCCGAGTTCAGGCATAACGCCGGCAATGACGTATGAAAATACCAAAATCCAAATAAAATAGCGGTGAAAGAACCGCAGAGCCGTCACAATTTGGATTTTTGGTATAATCATGATTGAAGCAATGGCATGGCTGCATGATAGCGACTGGTTAGCGCTAAAGAATCCTTACGATTCTGGGTCGTGACCAGCAAGTTAAGGATGGTTCAGGTTTAAGCCGCCTTGGTCTTGAGGTCCGGGGCCACCTTAAAATTGGCCTCGGTGTTCGCTTTGATTTCGTCGAGGCTGACGCCATCGGCGAGCTCGATCAGTGTCATGCCGTCTTTGCCGTGCTTGTCGATCGAAAAAACCGCAAGGTCGGTGATCACCAGGTCGACGACAGCCGTGCCGGTCAGCGGCAAGGTGCAACGATGGAGGAGCTTCGGCAGACCCTTAGCCGTATGTTCCATGACCACTACGACTCGCTTGACACCGGCGACAAGATCCATGGCGCCGCCCATGCCCTTCACCATTTTGCCGGGGATCATCCAATTGGCGAGATCGCCCCGTTCGCTAACCTCCATCGCACCGAGTATCGCGAGATCGATATGGCCGCCGCGAATCATGCCGAAACTGTCGGCCGAAGAGAAATAGCTTGTCGTTGAAAGTTCGGTGATCGTCTGCTTGCCGGCATTGATGAGATCCGCGTCTTCCTCGCCCTCGAACGGAAATGGTCCCATGCCGAGCATGCCNNGCGCGCGCCGCCATCTGATCCCTGGTCCAAGCCATATCGGGTTTCTCCTCAAGCAGCTATGCGCTGGCGGGTGGTGCGCTTTTCGATCGGTTTTGCGACGTTCGGCGTGTGGACGATGCGATGGACGAAAATGCCCGGCGTATGAACCGCGTCGGGATCGATTTCCCCGGCTTCGACGAGATGCTCGACTTGCGCCACTGTGACCTTGCCAGCTGCCGCCATCATCGGATTGAAGTTGCGCGCCGTTTTGCGATAGACGAGATTGCCTTCGGTATCGCCCTTATAGGCGTGAACAATGGAGACATCGGCGACAAGTCCGCATTCCATGACATAGGTCGCGCCGTCGAATTCGCGCAGTTCCTTCCCCTCGGCAACGAGTGTACCGACACCAGTCTTTGTGAAAAACGCCGGAATGCCGGCCCCGCCTGCCCGGATTCGCTCGGCGAGCGTGCCTTGCGGGTTGAATTCGAGTTCGAGTTCGCCGGCGAGATATTGCCGCTCGAATAGTTTGTTCTCGCCGACATAAGACGAGATCATTTTTTTGATTTGCCGCGTCTCGAGAAGAATGCCCAAACCGGCGCCGTCGACGCCCGCGTTGTTCGAGATCACGGTCAAATCCTTGACCTTGAGATCATGAATGGCCTCGATCAGGATTTGCGGGATGCCGCAAAGTCCAAAACCTCCTGACATGAGAGTCATGCCGTCCTTGAGAAGATCGGCCAGGGCCGAGCGTGCATCGGGAAAAATCTTGTTCATGCAAGGTCCTCGCTCGCGGGCTTTCTCGCGGCGTCTGGCGGCACTTTCACACAAAGCCCCCGGCTTCCTGTGGATCTGAGAGAATTGACCGCCCGCGTTTGAGTAACGCGTGTTGTTTGGGGTAGTAAGAGTTTATACGCCACGCAATGATTTTGCCAGAGGCAGACAAGGCGCATTCCTTTCAGCCTTTCAGCCCCTTTGAGACGGCGCCGAAAGTCAAACGGCGATGGTCCTGCCGGCGCGGCCGCCTGCTTAGCCAAAACTGTCCGGCTTCGCACCGCGATTTCGGTTCCCGAACCCCTCACACAGCCGGCTTGATGGCGGTCAGCAGAGTGTTGACGCCGTCACGGAAATGCACTTCGACGGGATCGAAGCCGATTCCACGCATTTTTGTCAGCGACGGGCTAAGGCGCATGATGTGATCGGCGGATTCATCGCTGAACAGATGGAGAACCCATTGCTCCAAAAGATCCAAGCGGCTGATCGCCGAGAAAGCCTTGAAATAGCCGCGCACTTCCTCCTGCGTAAGGCGCGTGTGCTCAGCGGTGTCGTCGAGAGCGTAGCGGTCCCCGTTCACGAATATCCCGCCGGGCCGCAAGACCCGGAAAATCTCGCTCAGCACTTGGTCACGATAGGTTTCGAGAAAATTATGCACCGTATAGGCCGACGCCACCACATCTTGACTGCCGGGTGGAAGCTCCCGCAGGGCGGATAGCGCATCCGCCTCGATCAGCTGCACACGTCCTTGCCTCATGGGTTGAGACAAATTTGCGCGCGCCTGATCGAGCATGGCTGGTTCGTTGTCGGCGGCCCGGATGACAAGATCCTCGCGTGACTCCAGCAACTCCAGCGTGGTCCTTCCAGTGCCGCAGCCGATCTCGAAAACACGCAAGGCATGAGGGCGTTCCGCCGCATTGGCAGGAAGGACCGCGACGGAGCTGCCGACCCGCTTGCTCATCGCCGCCGCCGCCGGACAGATCAGATCGAGCATTTGGTATTCCGTGCCGATAGGGCCGGAAAATAAGCGTTCTGGCTGGCCGGTTGACATGTCTTGCCCGGGATCGGCCGTGTGTTGCTTCAACGGAGACTTCTCCGGCGAAACATATGTCCAAAGCGGTGCGGCCCCGCCTCGAGGGGCGCACCGCTGCCGTCAAACTCTGATACATGCTGCGCCGGAAAGTCTTCAATCAGATGGCCATCATCACATCCCGTGATGGTGGTCGTGCTCTTCCTTGGGTGCCGTATCGTCTTGTTCGACCATGAAGTGAATCGGCACGCTGTGCAGCTTCTCGAACACAAGCGTTCCGTCGATCATTGTATCCTCGCTTAAGGCCTTGGTTACAGTGCCGAACCTGATTTGATAGGTGGTTGGGGTGAGTTCAATGTGGCCGTGCGGCTTAATGAGCAACCCATGTTCAACGGGTTTCGAGCTAAACTTACCGTCAGTTTCGATAATCTGATAAATGGTGCCCGCGCCAGCTCCGTCGATGGTGGCACCGAGGAGAGTCTCTGGCTCATCGCCGTCGTTATCGATCTCGATGATGCAGGAATAAGTGCCGGGAGCGCCCGCTGGCGCTTCCCTGACCCAAGGATGCCCGATCTTCAAATTGCCCGCGGTTTCTTGATGCGCCGAGCCAGGAGAGGCAAAGCCTATTGCAAGGGCTGCCGCCAAAGCGAATAAGGAAACCGAAACCTTCATGCGCACTTCCTCCAATTTATCGAAAAAGCCAGACAGACGTATTTTTGCGGGTACTAAGCACGAAACGCGCCCGCTGGGCAAGAATTGGCGCTTGCAAGCGTTGCCGTGCCGTAATCAATTCAATTTGATCATTCTAACGGCGAGAACGCCGAGATTTCAGCAAGGCTGGACTGAAACCCGCACTGGCAATGAGGAAGTCAGAGATCCCGCCACGCCGCTTTTTTCTTGCTGAAGATTCCCGCGCGCCATACCACGAAGCCCATCGAAGCTGTAACGATGAATTCGGTGAGAAAAACGGATATCGACGCGCCCGTCGCGCCCAGGAAATAGGCAAAAGGACCGATCGCGACAACATTGAACAAGCCGGAGCCGACGAGAATGTGCATGAAGGAACGCTGCATCCCGAAGGCAAGCATGATCTGGGTGCCGAGAACACCGTTGAGACCTCCCAGGAATACCGTCCCCGACAAAATGCGCACGGCGGATGTCGCGGCCGCAAAATCAGCTCCGAAGAAAATCACGGTCAGGTAAGGCGCGCCAACGAACAAGACAACGAAAATCGCGAAGCTCATCGCACCTTGAGCGATCAGAAGACGCTTCATGAATTGAACGGCTCGTTCGGGATCGTCCACAAGGAGGCTGTTGATGCGCGGATAGAGCGCGCCAGCCAACGGACCGATAACGCTCTTGCTGGTGCGCTGCAACTTCTGCGCGGCGAATAGAAGACCGGCTTGCACAGGACCTGCAACGGCGCCAAGCACGATTACATTGATCTGACCGTAGAGCATCGTCGAGGCGAGGGACAGAAAGACATGCGATCCTTCGCGCAATTGCCGTATAGCACCGGAAAATGTCCACGCAATGGGCAACAAGGGAGTTGCACGGTCGGCGATGTAAATGGTGATTGTGCCTGAAATGATACCGCCGACAGCTCCAATGATCACCGCATAAACGGTATCCGCAGGGCCACGCACGAAGAGAAAGAACAAGGGTATGAACACGAGACGGCCGATCAGCTCGGCGGCCACCATCGGGCCCATGATCTCCAGCCCGCGCAGAAACCAGCCGGCGCCAAAGGCGTAGCTGATAATTTGTAGCCAGCCGCAGAGCACAAGCAAAGCCAGAGGAGAAGTAAAACCGATACAAGCCATGATGATGAAGATCGCACCAAGGCTTACAAATGTGAGCAGCAACCTCGCCGCCGTCGTGTCCCAGAAGATGCGGCGAAGCTCCACCGGATCGCGGCTGTTGCGAGCCACCTCACGGATGGCGCTGAGGCTAAACCCCCAGTCCGTGAATGCGAAAAAAAGAGCAATGATATCCGACGTGATGCCCAGAAGCCCAAATTGCTCGACACCCAAAACGCGAGAGAGATAGGGCATTATCGCGAGCGCGATAACATATTGGCTCGCCTGCATTATAGTAAGTAGCAACGTATTGCGGACCAACACGTTGCGCAAACTTATCGAGCTAAACACGGCCATATTGGACACCAATTCTAGAAAATTCCAGGCTTACTTAAGTGCTAAATATAAAACATTCATAGTCAAAAACAAATAGCAATAATACTTAGTTCCCGAAAAAATTTATACAATTTCCTTTTCGTATTAATTCTAATTAATACTTCTCACAAACCATTGCAAGTTTGACATATATACCGTTGGTTAATATGTTAATTGAGATATTTACGCCAAATCGCGAGAGCCGCTACTGCATCATGGTGCATGGCCGTTCCCCATGACTTACAGAATTGTGAAAGAGACACGCTTGAAATCGACGCGAGTAACAGAGGTGATACCGAGGGATATTCAAATTCAAGTCCTGTCACGCAAAGCAATATATGCAAGGATAACGTATAATTGATGTAATCAAACGATGGATTCGCAGCCTGTTCGAACAGACTGTCTGCTGCCTGTCAAACCCCCCAGACATAACCCGTCCCGCGCCGAGCGATACGCCGGGAACAGGTGGAAATCGAAGCTCCGGCCGAATTGGCAGGCGCGACCCTTATTTGGCTATTGCGAATGCACTTCTGTATCGCCAACTCGCGTTATGTCCAAATCACAGGCGCCAGCGCGCCCCCTTCGTTCTGCCCAACACCGGAGACAACACGATCACGTCTACGCCGCCGCTCTCGAGGCCGCGGACGTCTAAGAACGCAACCCTTGCGACGGATTTGGTTTGGCGCTCCCTAGGGGAATCGAACCCCTGTTTTCGCCGTGAGAGGGCGACGTCCTAGACCGCTAGACGAAGGGAGCGTGACGCGACGTTCTATAGACCGCCGAATCTTAAGTGGCAAGCGCGCCGCCGCGATTGTCGTGGCGCGACGGCTTAAAAATTCGGCTCGATGTCGCCGGTCGCGAGGAAATGTTCGAGCCAGTGGATGTCGTACATGCCGTTCTGCACGTCGGCGTTGCGCACCAGCGTGCGAAACAGCGGCAGCGTCGTGTCCACGCCGTCGACGATGAATTCGTCGAGCGAGCGGCGCAGGCGCATCAGCGCCTCGGTGCGGTTGCGGCCGTGCACGATCAGCTTGCCGATCAGCGAATCGTAATTGGGAGGGATCGAATAGCCCTGATAGACCGCCGAATCGACGCGCACGCCGACGCCGCCCGGCGGATGGTAATAGGCGATGCGCCCGGGCGACGGGCGGAAGGTCGAATGATGCTCGGCGTTGACGCGGCATTCGATCGCATGGCCGATAAAACTGACGTCTTCCTGCTTTAGCGACAGCGGCGAGCCGGCGGCGATCTTGATCTGCTCATTGACGAGATCGACGCCGTAGACCATCTCGGTCACCGGATGCTCGACCTGAATGCGCGTGTTCATTTCCATGAAATACACGCTGCTGCCGTCGACAAGGAACTCGAGCGTTCCCGCATTCGTATACTTAACAGCCCGAGCGGCCGTCACCGCAATATCATGCAGCCGGTCGCGCACGGCCGGATCCAGCGCCGCCGCGGGCGCCTCTTCGATGAGTTTTTGATGAGAAGGTTTTTGCACCGAACAATCGCGCTCGCCGAGATGGACGACGTCGCCGTACTGGTCGCCGAGGACTTGCACTTCGATGTGGCGCGGCGAACGGATCAATTTTTCGACGTACATGCGGCCGTCTTTGAACGACGCTTCCGCCTCGGCCGATGCCGTGGCGAATGCGTTCGCCATTTCGGCCGGCGACTCGACCGCGCGCATGCCCTTACCGCCGCCGCCGGCCGTTGCTTTGAGCAGCACCGGATAGCCGATCGTTTCGGCGAAGGCCGCCGCCTCTTCGG
>PLUZ01000156.1 GCA_003162995.1 Methylocapsa sp.
CGGCCGCCTAGAAACGCATCCGTGACAAGCTGAGGCGGATCTTCGACCGGCGCCTCAGCCATCGCGCAATTCCGGGCCAAGCCCCGCTTCCGTCAAAGCTTTTCGAGCGCGCGCCTCGGCATCGGCCGCGACGAGCACCCGGCGCGGCAAAAAGGACAAGGACCCTTCGAGCGCGCTCATATGCCGGTCGGCGAGGAAAACGGCGATGCCGGAGTCCGCGAGGATGGCTTCAACCTTAGAAATCAGCACGAGGTCGTTGGTGCGAAGAAGTTCGATCAATTCTGCTCCCTTCGCAGTTCGCGCATATGTCATATATGTCCTTATAAAGTGACATGATAAGGTAACATGCGCCAACACATTGCCTTTGAGTGTTTCTTTTTTTCACGCAATTCTTGTTTTCTCTTGTTTTCCGCAATTCTTGGCGGACGAACAGCGCTCTTGGCAAGAGGGCTCTGGCAAATCGGCACCCCTTGCTCGGGCAGCTTGCGGTTGCGAGTCCTTTTTCCAATCATTTTTCCCGGAAGCCGGCGGCCGCTGTTAGGCACCGATGCTTCGGTGACGCCAAAACCGGCGTGCGGAACCGGCATTCCCCGCGTGACGATGCGTGACGATTGCTGGCTTTTTATCAGTCGCATTTTTATAAGTTGCACTTGGAGCTTGATTTGACAGTTGTTCCATGCTGGGCATTAAAGCACTGCTCCAGGGTTTGCCGGGCAACCGGTTGCGCGGGTAAACAGCGGCGTTGAAAGCGGCTGGATCACCTGCCAAGTTGCGAAGCGGCAAACCGGGTTCTATTACAAGCCGCGTCCTCACTGACGCGTCCTAGCGCGCTTCCCGATCAGATGGACTCATCTGATCGATAGGAAGCGATCAGATTCAAAAGTGCCGCCGGCATTCGGAGAATTCAATCTTGGGCGTTGTCATCCCTCTCGAAGAAAAAATTCAGGAGTCCGGCATCGACGGGCTGCTCGCCCTGGTGACCGCCGACATGGACCGCGTCAATCAGACGATCCTCTCGCGCGCCGCTTCCGATGTATCGATGATACCCGAAGTCGCCAATCATTTGATTTCGTCGGGCGGCAAACGCCTGCGCCCCATGCTGACCTTGGCGGCCGCCGGACTTTGCGGCTACACAGGGGCAGGTCATATCAAGCTCGCCGCCTCGGTGGAATTCATGCACACCGCGACGCTACTTCACGACGATGTCGTGGACGAGAGCGACATGCGCCGGGGCAAGCTCGCGGCGCGCATGCTGTGGGGCAATGAGGCGAGCGTTCTCGTCGGCGATTTTCTCCTCGGCCAAGCCTTCAAGATGATGGTCGAGGTTGGCTCGCTCCCTTGTCTCGACGTTCTCTCCTCCGCCGCCGCCGTCATCGCCGAAGGCGAGGTCATGCAACTTTCCGCCGCGAAGGATACTGAAACCAGCGAGGACGATTACCTTGCGGTGATTCGCGCCAAGACAGCCGCTTTGTTCGGCGCCGCGTCGGAAGTCGGCGCCCTGCTCGGGCAACGGCCCAAGCCGGAGATTGCAGCATGCCGCGGCTACGGATTGAATCTCGGCATCGCATTCCAGCTCATCGACGACGCGCTCGACTACGGTGGAACCTCGGCTAAGCTCGGCAAGAATGTCGGCGATGATTTCCGGGAAGGAAAAATCACTCTGCCGGTGGTTCTGTCGTTCCGGCGCGGTTCGCAAAAGCAGCGGGAGTTCTGGCGCCGCACCCTGGAGCAAGGCGCGATCGCCGAGGGCGACCTCGAGACCGCGATCACCACCCTGCACTTGCACCGCGCGCTCGAGGATACGATTGAGCGCGCCCGCCATTACGGGGCCATGGCGCGCGACGCCTTGGAGCTGTTTCCCGCCTCGCCATGGAAATTCGCCTTGAGCGAGGTCGTCGATTTCTGCGTCAACCGCGTCTACTGAGCGTCCCGTCAAGACCGGGCGGCGGGTTTGGCTTTTCCGATCCCTCGCACCAATCGCGCCTTTCGATGTGCCCCATTCTGGCACGCTCCTCGCCCGCCTTTCGTAACCTGTTCTCAAGCTTACGCGACAATAATTCTTGCGAGAATTATTGCGAGCGGGCGGCCGATAGCGCCATACCTGCCGGTGAGCGTGAGACACGCATGGGTTATTCGCGGATCGGTTGGGCGATGGGCGCCGTCGCGCCATGGTGCCTTGGCATGGCACTTGCGGTCTCGATAAGCGCCGACGCCGGCCAGGAAGCCTCATTTGGAGCGTCGTGGGCGCCCGTAGCTTTGCGCGCGCCAGCCCCGCCGGCCGTTCTTGTTCCGATCGAACCCTCGGCGCAACCCTTTGAGCTTTCCATCGATTTTGGCGGGATCTCGGGCGAAGCAGGCAAGATCTTGCGGGAGGCAAGTCTGTCGATCGGCAGCGACGAGGAATTCCGCCGCCTGCCCGATGAAATCGAACCGCGCGCCGTTTTGAAACGCAACGCGCATCTGTTTCCTTCGGTTGATCGCACCCATAAGGGAGATCCCTTGGTTGGTTTGCGGCCGGCATTCGACTCGCGGTTGCGCGAGTCCCATGGCCTCGCCAAACTCCGTGCCGAAGACTTGCTTTTCCATCATGACGAAAACGGGCCGGCGGCCGGTTTCGCGGTTCCGGATGACGAGGCCTCCCCCTCGGATAGCGCCGCCGCCTTCGAGCCATGGCCCGATGGCGAAAGTCCGACCACGGCGCATTCCAGCGCCGCGGCATCTCCAGGCCAGAAACATTCGCCGGTGACAATGCGCCCCGCCGCGATCAACGAGCGGCTGATGCAGGGAGCAACGCCGGCGACGAGCCGCGCGGTCGCGCTCGGATCGACGACGCCCGCCCCGGCCGATTCGACGCCCATCGAAGTCGTGGCGCGCTCAGGCGAGCCTCGGGGGGCGGCGCCCGCCATGGGCGAGGTTACGGCACTCGTAGGGACTCGGCCGAATTACGCGACGTTCCTCGACCAGGACAAGGCGGCGCGGGAAAACCGTTGCCTTGCCGAAGCCATCTATTTCGAAGCCCGCGGCGAATCCGACGAAGGTCAAGCGGCCGTCGCACAGGTCGTCCTGAATCGCGTGGCGAGCGGTCTTTATCCGGCCACGATCTGCGGCGTCGTCTATCAGAACCGGCAGCGCTGGCATGGATGCCAATTCTCTTTCGCCTGTGAAGGCAAATCGCTGCGCGTCAGCGAACCGGAGGCTTGGCAAAGGGCCGAGCGGATCGCCGCCGAAGTGACGAACGGCAAGACCTATGTCTCCGATATTGCTGGCTCAACCCATTATCACGCCAATTATATCCGGCCGCGCTGGGCAAGAAGACTTGAAAAGATGGACGTGATTGGGCATCATATTTTCTATAAACTAAGGCCTGGGCAGAGCTGATCACGGCGATTTCGCGCCAGCTCCCCGGATTGCCGTCCATGCATGATCCCAAAAATTTTTGGATAGGATTATGCGAGAAAGCTTAAGATAACGAAGAATGGGACCATGAGCGACCGCACTTGAGACGATCATGGTCGGAGTGCCGCCTGGGATCGAGTCCGGATTTGCCCTGGCGTTCGGGCATCCCTCCAAGCCTCTCTGGAAGCCTCTGTGCAAGCTTCGCTGGAAGCAAAGTTGGGAAGCGCTACGTTCGAAATTAACCGGGCAACCTAAAACGGCCATGTTCGTCGTGAGGAACTCATGTCGAACCCCCGGCGGCCGGGAAATCGCCTCTTGCACGGAAAGACGCTCCGCATGCCGATCAAATATTTGTTTACCCGCAAAGCTTATGGCAGGCGCTGCCGCCACCGCGCCTTGCGCGGGCTTGCGGCGCTTTGTCTCGGAGCATTGGTTGTCCCCGCCGCGCGCGACAGCGCACAAGCCCGGACACAGGAGAACTTGGCCATTGCAACACCTTTCGAGGTTGGCGAAAGCCCATCCGGCAATTATCTCGCGGCCCTAGTCGCAGGCGCCGAGCACGATACGGTTGCCGCGGCGACTTTCTTTCGCGAAGCGCTGCGGTTCGATCCGCGCAATCCAAATCTGATCGAGCGCGCCTTCATCGCGGCGGTCTCGAACGGCAATATGCAAGACGCTTTCAGCCTCGCCGATCGTCTGATCGTGCATGATCCGAACAATAGCCTCGCGCGCCTCACCCTTGGCATCAAGGCGATCAAGGCAAAGCGGTTCGCCGCCGCGCGCGCCTATTTCGCGAAGGGCGGCACCAGCCAGCAGCGCGATATTACCGCAACGCTGCTCACCGCCTGGACCTATGCGGGCAGCGGCGATACAAGCCGCGCCCTCAGCCTCGTCGATAAGCTCCGCGGCGAAAACTTCGGGGTTTTCCGGGATTTCCATGCCGCGCTTATCGCCGATGCCGCCAATGATCAGAAGGAAGCCTTGAAGCGCATGAAAGCGGCCTACGCTGCCGACAAGAATACTTTGCGTCTTGTCGATGCCTATGCCCGTTTCTTGATTCGCCATGGCAACCGCGACGAAGCCATTGCCGCCTATGAGGCCTTCGATCAAATTCTACCCAACCATCCCATCGTCACCGCGGCGCTCGCCAACATCAAGGCGGGCAAACCGGTCGAGCCGCTGGTCAAGGATGCCCAGGAAGGCGCGGCGGAAGTTCTCTATGGCCTTGGCGCCGCCGGCGGCCAGCAAGGCGACGAAATCGCCGCCATGATCTACCTCCGTCTCGCGCTCTATCTGACCCCGCACAACAGTCTTGCCATCATCACCCTTGGCGACCTCTGCGAGCGCGTCAAACAGAACGAACAAGCCATCGACGTCTATGGATTGGTGCCGGAGAACGATCCTTTGCGCACCACGGCCGATATCCAGACCGGCCAGATTCTCGAAGCCTTGGAGCGCCCGGACGAAGCCTCCAAATATCTGAATAAGATCGTCGACGAAAACCCGAAGAACGAGGACGCACTCTCCGCGCTGGGCAATCTGCAACGCGCGCATAAACATTATGCGGAGGCGATCGAAACCTATTCGCGGGCCTTGGCCGGGAAGAGCAAACCCGAAAAAACGGATTGGCCGATCTATTATTTCCGGGGCATTTCCTACGAGCGCGAGAAGAGATGGCCGGAAGCCGAGGCTGACCTCATGCAGGCTCTCGCCCTTTATCCCGATCAGCCTCTCGTCTTGAACTATCTTGGCTACAGCTGGGTCGATCAAAACATGAACCTCGACGAAGGCTTCAACATGCTGCGCCGGGCGGTCGAACTGCGTCCGACCGACGGTTATATCGTCGATAGTCTAGGCTGGGCGAATTACAAACTCGGCCGCAACGACGAGGCCGTGAAGCAACTCGAGCGCGCGATCGATCTCAAACCCTCGGATCCCGTGATCAACGACCATCTTGGCGATGCCTATTGGCGGGCGGGGCGCAAGCTCGAAGCGCATTTCCAGTGGAACCACGCGCGCGACCTCGATCCCGAGCCGGAGGACAAGGTCAAAATTCTGCACAAGATCGAGCATGGTCTCGACGACGAGCCGAATCCCGCCGCAGCGGAAGCCGACCCAAAAAAAAACGGGGGCTGATCGCGCCCCCGTAAAATGAGGCGCCAAGCACCTCCATGCGGCTCGTGCATGATCCCGAAAAGTTGCAGACTTTCCGGATAAGATCGTGCACCAAAACCAACGGACTTTGACCGCGGTTCTCCTTGCCCCATATCCTCACCGAACGCGCGCCAGCAAAAGTCAATCTGACCCTGCATGTCATCGGCCGCCGCGCCGATGGTTTTCACGCGCTTGAAAGTCTGGTCGCTTTTTCGCGCGGCGGCGACACGCTCACCTTGAATGGCGGCAAGCCTCTCGGTCTTTCGATCGAGGGTCCGGCGGCGGCCGCCTCGGGCCGCGTTGACGACAATCTGGTTTTGCGAGCGGCAGCGCATTTCGCCAAACGTTTCCCCGGTGCGAAACTCGGCGCCTTCCATCTTGTCAAACGGTTGCCCGTGGCGGCGGGCCTCGGCGGCGGATCATCGGATGCGGCGGCGGCGTTGCGGCTGCTTGCCCGCGCCAATGCGGTTGCGCTTGACGACCTGCTTCTCTTCGACGCTGCGAAGGCGACCGGCGCCGACGTTCCGGTGTGTCTGATGAGCCGCGCGCGGATGATGCGGGGCATCGGCGATGAGCTAGGCCCTCTCCTCGCGCTGCCGCCGCTCATCGGCCTTCTGATCAACCCGGGCGAGCCCGTCGAGACAAAGGCGGTTTTCGCGCGCATGAAGATCGCGCCTGGCGAGGCAAGTGGCTTCGGCGGCCACCCCGAGCTTTATCCCAACATGCCGGCGGAAGCCTTGGCTGCGGCCCTGCGCAAGGGCCGCAACGACATGGAGTCGGCGGCATGTCTGCTTGCCCCAGTCATCGGCGATGTCCTTGCGGTGCTTGCCGCAGCACCCGGGTGCCGCCTCGCCCGCATGTCGGGTTCCGGCGCCACATGTTTCGCGCTCTTCAAGGATTGCCGCACGGCGGCTCGCGCCAAAAAAGCGATCCTCCGCACGCATCCCTCCTGGTGGGCGAAGGTATGCGTTTTGAGCTGAGGCAAGGGGGTAGAGAACGGCCGCTTCAAGGGAAGTGACCGGGCACTTCATGCCTCGGATGGAAATCAGTAATGGCCGGTAAGCCGTCATTCGCGCAAGCTGTCAGAATGAGCCAGTGCGGCAAAAGCGGTCCTTTCAATTAGACTCCTCAAGCATTTGTTTCAAATTTGCGGGTGATGCTCTTGCGCGGCGCACTTATCCCATCAACCGCGGGCTCAAGACGAATTGTCGTCTCAATGCAATTTTTCCGTGGTCTTTTACGCCGCTGCCCGCCTGTCCGGAACGGCATTCCAGGGGAACCCGTCCGAGTGGCGTTAGAGCCGTCCTTGGGAAACATCTCCCGCCGCTCGATCGCTTCGCGGGTCATGCACGCTTGCCAAAAAGGTAAACGATCATGAGCGTCAGCGCTCCTGCCGCGCCAGAACAAAAAGCGTCATCAGGCGGACGATCGGTACAAACTTATATCGACGAGACTCCAATCTGGGCGGATGGAACGGCCCTCCAGTCGACGCCAATGACCGCAATGCAATGGCGTATCTGGACGCTCGCCGCGGCGGGCAAATTTTTCGAAGGTCTCGTCGTCTTCATGACCGGCGTCGCCATGCCGCTTATCGCGGAAGAATTCGATATTTCGCAAATGCAGCACGGCATGGTCGGAGCGGCGAGCCTGTTTGGCATCCTGGTCGGCGCCATCGGCCTCGGCGGGCTATCGGATTATTTCGGCCGCAAGGTCATGTTTATTGTGGAAATGATCATTTTTATGATCTTCCTTTTGCTGCTCGTGGCGAGCCCCAGCTATTTCTGGCTCGTCGTCTTCCTGTTCGGCCTCGGTGTTGCGCTTGGATGCGATTATCCGACCGCCCATTTGATCATTTCGGAAAGCATAGCGAGCCGGATGCGTGGACGCCTCGTGCTCGGTGCGTTCGGCTTCCAGGCCTTGGGCGCGTTGACCGGGACGGTCGTTGGCTATCTCGTGCTCAAAAACGTTCCCGAGATCGGTGCCTGGCGCTGGATGTATGCAACGGCCATCATTCCAGCCTTGATCGTCACCATCGGCCGCTTTTCGATCCCTGAGAGCGCACACTGGCTGCTTGTCAGGGGCCGGCATAAAGACGCGCAGGCTCAAATCGCGCGGCTCCTCGCGCGCAAGCCACCCTATCCCAATCATGTGGAACTCGCACAGCCTGTCGCTTCCAAGCCGGCGCGAAACATTGCGGCGCTGTTCAACAAAGCCAATCTGCGCGCCACGATCCTTGCCTCTGTTCCATGGTTTCTTCAGGATCTCGGCACCTATGGCATTGGCATTTTTACGCCGACGATCCTCGCCGCTACGCTCGGCCATAAAACGGCTCACGCGCGAAACCTTGCCGACCTCATCGACAACGACGTCCTGGCGGCCAAGGGCGCCGGGTTCATCGATCTTTTGTTGATCGTCGGTATTGTCTGCGCCATTCTTTTCGTGGACAAGGCCGGCAGCATCCGGCTGCAGATCCTGGGCTTCATTGGCTGCGCCGCAGGTCTGGCGATCGCCGCCTCTTCCACTTACGTCACCGGCGGCAACCAGCTCCTTCTCATCTTCGCCGGATTCATGCTGTTCAACTTCATGACGAACCTGGGACCGAACGCGCAGACCTACCTCCTCGCCGGCGAGGTTTTTCCAACGCGCGTTCGCGGCATGGGCGCAGGCTTCGCCGCAGCCTTCGCAAAGATCGGCGCTGTCGCGACGGCTTTTCTGTTCCCAATTCTGCTGGTCGATATCGGTACCCAAGCGCTTCTTTACATCCTCGTCGGGACGTCGCTGCTTGGCGCCATTATCACCTGGCTGTTCCGCATCGATACCACCGGCGTGAGCCTGGAGCAGATTGGGAATTGACCCGCCGGCGAGATGCTGGAGCATGGGCCCCAAACCCCGCCTCGGATTCCTATGGAAACGTAGAGCACGGAAGCGTTCGAAGAACCCGTCGCAAATGACGAGGCTTCGGATTCTGGCCTAGCTTAATCCTATCGCAGAATTTCGCTCGCCCCAAATCCCCGCGCCGCACTTCGCGCCGCCTT
>PLUZ01000531.1:0-4699 GCA_003162995.1 Methylocapsa sp.
TCGGCGGCGCGGCGGGCGCGCTCGAAGGCTTCGATTTGGGCCTCGGCGATCCGGTGCCGCTTTCGGCCGAACATGGGGATGGTTTTGCCGAACTCTATCTCGCTTTGCGCGAGGCGCTTCCGGAAGCAACGGAGTTGCCGCTTGAGCCGGAGGAAAACGCGGCGCGCTTGCGGCTTGGGGAGAATGAAGACGGCTCCGAGCTCGATGTCACGAAACCGCTCCGGATCGCGATCATCGGCCGCCCCAACGCGGGAAAATCGACTCTCCTCAACAAGATCCTCGGTGAGGACAGGCTGCTCACGGGACCGGAGCCGGGCCTCACCCGCGATACGATTGGCGTCGATTTCGCTTGGGGCCACCGGCAAATCAAAATGTTTGACACGGCGGGTTTGCGCAAGCGCGCCAGGGTCGAGGACGATTTGGAGAAGCTTGCCGGTGCCGATGGTTTGCGCGCGGCGAAATTCGCCGAGGTGGTGGTGTTGCTGCTGGACGCCACTATTCCTTTCGAGAAGCAGGATCTGACGTTAGCCGATCTCGTCGAGCGTGAGGGCAGGGCGCTCGTGATTGGCGTCAACAAATGGGATCTGATCGAGAGTAAGGGCGCCAAGCTCGTTGAGCTGCGCGAGGAAGCATCAAGACTCTTGCCGCAGGTGAAAGGCGCGCCGGTCGTGCCGGTCTCCGGCGCGACGGGGCAGGGGATCGAGCAACTCATGGAGGCGGTCTTCCGCGTCCATGAAATCTGGAATAAGCGCATTTCGACCGCGCGGCTCAATCGCTGGCTCGAGGCCGCGATCGAGCAAACCCCGCCGCCTGCGGTCGCGGGACGGCGAATCAAAATCCGCTATATGACGCAGCTCCGCGCCCGCCCGCCTTATTTCATACTCTTCGGCAATCAGCTCGATGCGCTGCCCGCGAGCTACGAACGGTTCCTCGTCAATGGGCTGCGCCAGGCCTTCGATCTGCAAGGCGTGCCGATCCGCATCTCAAAGAAAACCAGCGACAATCCCTATGCCGGGAAAAGATCACGGCAGAGATAAGGGAGTGGCCGGGCGCGGGACCTTCCTTCGCCCGAGGTCATAGAAGTGTAATTCATCCCAAGTGGAGATGGAGATATATCACCTGAATACTGATTTTATCGTGTGATGAATATGCAACATCGTACGATATTCGACAGCGGTTAACATGCATTCGGCGATTCTTGCTTGGGTGTGCAGAAGTTTAGAGTTACGCGTCTCCCTATTCCATATTTCTAGGCCTCGGGAGACCTAAGATGAAGAAAACATTGCTTATTAGCGTAGCGGCCTCAGCTATTTTGGCCGCGAATTCTGCTTATGCCGCCGATCTCGCACCCCCGCCGGTTTACGCACCCCCGCCGCCCCAATTCAGCTGGACTGGCTGCCATATCGGCGCCAACATCGGCCTCGCCACTGGCCGTGGCACCTGGCAGGACACGGTGCCGGACGGTAATATAGACGCTTTTGGCGCCACGGCGTTCACGAACCGCACGGCCATCACTGACACCTCCGGCGGCATCTATGGCGGCCAGGTCGGCTGCGATTACCAGTTCGCTGCTTCCCCCTTCGTCGTTGGCCTCGAAGGCACGATTAATGGAGCGAACCTCGAGGGCACAAACCAGGATGCGTTCAACTTTACTTGGACGCTCCGGAACCGGATCGATTTGTTCGGCACCGTCACCGGCCGCGTCGGATATGCGGTTCCCGGGGCAAGCAATGTGCTGCTTTACTTCAAGGGTGGCGTCGTTTTCGCGGATAACCGGTTCGAAATTGAGAACAGCGGCGTCACGCTTGGCACGCCATCGACCACCCGCACCGGCTGGACCGTCGGCGCCGGCGTCGAGTGGGCGTTCGCGCCAAACTGGTCGTTCTTCATCCAAGGAGATTATTACGACCTCGGCAAGAACGCGACCGAAAACTTTACCAATTTTTTCGCGGTTGAAAACGCGTTTATCGCTCCGCCGTTTTCGATCAACACGCATACGACCTATGAGGACATCAAGCTAGGTGTAAACTTCCGTTTCTTTACTGGTCCGGCACCGGTGGTGGCGCGATATTGATCGCGTCATCCTGATTGTGATTAAGCAAGAGCCCCTGGAATGCCGTTCCAGGGGCTCTTGCTATGCCTGGGACTGCGATCGTCTCGATCGTCTTCGCTCCAAACTTCGCCGTGCGGATCACGCGCAAGGGTCGCCTCTCTGAGGGAAATCCTTTTGCGCGCCTGGCAAAGGTCGCCGGCGAGGAACCAGGCCAGCAATTACTCCAGCGCCTGCAGCAACGGTTGCAACGAAGCTTCGTGCGGGCGCCAGCGTCCGATCGAGCTGTGATAAATCGGCTGGCGAACCTGGGCCGCGCTCGCGGTCCGAACGGATCGCTGCGTCCGATGAAAATCGAGACACGCATCGTCCCAATCGAGCCCGCAATGGGCGATGATTCGGCGCGCCTGCGGCTCGAGGTCGCCGACTACCTCCTCGTAGTGCACGTCAAGTATCACGCCGGGCATCACAGCATGCCAATGTGCCATGAGCTTTTGATAGCCGCGGCAATAGCGGCCGAGCTCCCCTAGGTCGAAGCTGTAGGATTGCCCGCCGGTGAACAGGAGCGAGAAGCAGGAGAAAGCGGTGTCGCGTAGGTCCCGGCAAGCATGAATGATTCGCGCATTTGGAAGTGCGAGATGAATGAGGCCCGCCAAGAGGAAGTTGCCCGGCATTTTGTCGGTGATTCGCTCTGCTGCTGGTGCCAGTCGCCTGACCGCATGCAAGTAGTCGGCACCAAGGCGGCGCAATCGCTCCCCAGACATTGCTGGAACCGCCTCGGGTACGGAGCTGCCGCCGGGAGCGCTGACTTGCTCGGCCAGAGTTGCCATGTCGCGGAGTTCGCCAGCACCGAAAACCTTCGGGTGGCTCGCGAGGATCTGCTCAATCAGCGTCGTGCCGGAGCGCGGCATGCCAATGATAAAGACCGGTACGGCGGACGGATCTCCAAGCCCCTTCTTCTCGTCCATCAAACCGGCAGTAAAAATTTTGCGCATCCGCTCGAACCGGCCCAGGGCATTGGCCTCATCGTAGGATACCCGCTGCCGCATAAGCGCGTTCCCTTGGAGCATGTGTTGAAAAGACTGTGCGTGAGCGCCCAAATCGCCATAGGCCTTGCCAAGCGCAAAGTGGAGATCAATCTGCTCCTCTTCGTTGAGCGAGCCAAGCCGCTGTGCCAGTTCCTTCATCGCGGCAAGATGCGGGTCGTTCTCCGCAAATCGCTTGGCATTGGCCAAATTCCAGTAGGTGCCCGCTTTCCTGGGTGACAGGGCTATAGCCCTGTCCATGGCAGCGCTCGCCTCCTTCAGCCTGCCGAGGGCTAGAAGTGCGTCTCCGAGCTTGCTGTGGGCTTCGACGTCGGCCGGTTTGATGGCAAGCGCCGACTGATAGTGAACAATCGCCTGCTCGGAACGGCCGAGCGTATGCATCGCGCTGCCGAGACCGTTGTGAGCATCGACATTGGCAGGGTTGAGCGCAAGGACTTTTTCGAAATGTGCCATAGCCTCGTAAGGCCGCTCCAACTTGAGCAGTGTGTTGCCAAGACCAACGTGAGCTTCGATATCATCTGGATTGAGAGCCAGGGCTTGTTCAAAATAAACTGCCGCCTCCTGATGGCGGTTGAGCGCTCCGAGAGCATTGCCCAGGTTCTTGTGAGCCGCGGCATAATCGGGCCGCGCGGCCAGCGCCATCTCGTAGTGCGGGATGGCCTCTGCCAGTCGTCCCAGTGTCTGAAGCATGGCGCCGAGATTGTTCCTGGCTTCAACATAGCCTGGCTTGATCGCAAGCGCTTTCTCATAGTGGGCCAGTGCCTGCTCGTTCCGGCCGAGCATTTGCAACGAATGGGCAAGGTTGTTGTGAGCCTCCGGATGATCCGGCTTCATACCAAGAGTCTTCTCATACAGCCGGATGGCCTCGTCATATCGCTCAAGTCCAGCGAGTGCGACAGCGAGGTGATGATGAGCGTCGACAGATCGCCGTTCGACTTTGAGCGCATGGCGGAAAAGATCGGCGGCAGTGCCAAATCGCGCTTGTTGGAGCCGGATCAAGCCTAGGCGATAGAGAGCATCGAAATTGCGGCCGTCCGCTGCAAGTACGATTTGGTAACGCTGCTCCGCCTCACTCAGCCGGCCTTGACTGTGGAGCAAGTTTGCGTCTCGAAGCGCCTTCGAAGAACCCGCAATGTCCCGAAAGGTGAGAGATGATACCCGCCGGCCCACGGAGCTACCTCCTTAGCTTGGTTTAAACATCTCGTAGCGTCTCGCGTGACGAACCGCAAGGCACCCGTGCAGGCCGCAACAGCCAAATCCAAGTATAGCGGCAAAAGTGGAAAGGCACCGTTTTGAACTGAGCGTGCGAGCTGTCGATTTTTGCCAAGAATTCGTCTATTATCGATGCCCCGGTTTCAGCACGAAGAGGATCGAAATCCTTGGCTTGGACTTACGGAAATTCCGGCTTGCGCCGCTTTCTCCTATTGGCGGCGAAGGCCGTTGTGGTCGTCTATGTCATTCTGGACGGCATTGTCACGCCCATATTCCGGCCGCTGCTGCGTTGGGTGTCAAGGCTGCGGTTTGTCATTCGTCTGCAAGACATCGTCGCCGCCCTCCCGCCATACGCAATATTGGTTCTGCTCGCCGTCCCCTTGGCTTTCGC
>PLUZ01000531.1:4779-5758 GCA_003162995.1 Methylocapsa sp.
ACGAAGATCCGGCTCCGTTTCCGCGTTGCTTACGGGCGCTTCTGGCATTGACACGTCAATGGGCGGGCCATGATTTCTACCGCGCGCATCCCGCGCCGCAATTTGCCGCCGCATGCATCGCCGCGGCTGGGCTCGCCAAGGCGTCATCATGGAAAGGCGGCGCAACCAGCGTCACACCGAATGGCAGTCCGTCGCTCTTAAACCCGGCCGGAACCGCGATGGCCGAGCAGCCGAGGAAGTTCACAAAATTGGTGTAGGTGCCGAATCGGGCGTTGAGCCTAATCGGATCGGCGCGCATATCTTCGAGCTTGTAAATCGTTGGAGAGGTCGGCAGCAACAGAAAGTCGGCCTTCGCCCATTCGGTGTCGGTGCGGCGGCGGAGTTCCCTCAGCCTGTGCATGCCGGCAAAGGCATCCGCAGCGCTGTGACGATGCGCCCTTTCGAGAAGGGTGCGCACGGTTGGATCGAGGTCTTGTGGATGCTGATCGACAAAAGCCCCAATCCCCGCAAGCCGCTCGGCGAGCCACGGTCCATCATAAAGAAGCGCCCCGATTTCTTGGAAAGGCCGATAATCGAAGGCGGCGATCCCGGCGCCGAGGCCGCGCATGGTTTCGATCGCGCGCGCATAAAGCGCGGCACTTTCCTCGTCGTTATAAAATTCGCGCTGATCCTCCGATAGCACGCCGACGCGCGGACACGATGGCAGACTCTTTTGTGTCCCTCGCACCGAATAGGGGTCACTCGGATCAAACCCCTCCGCGACGCGGCGAATCCGCACGCCATCCGCGACGGTCGCCGAAAGAATGCTCACGCAATCGAGGCTCCAGCAGGCCGGAATGACGCCCGCGTTACTCAACAGGCCCGGCGTCGGTTTAATCCCGGCGATATTGTTGAACGCCGCCGGCACCCGGGCCGAGCCAGCCGTGTCGGTGCCGAGTGCAAAGGGAACGAGACCGGCCGCGACCGCGACCGCCGAACC
>PLUZ01000531.1:5778-12381 GCA_003162995.1 Methylocapsa sp.
CGCGCGACCACGGCTGCATCTTTTTCCGGGCGATAGGCAAAGGCCGGACAAGCCGCGGTCGTGTCGAGACCGGCGACGTCGATATTGTCCTTGACGGCGAAGGGAATCCCCCAAAGCGGCAAGAGCGAGGGATCGGGTGCGCGTTCCAGAAGATCGGTTGCCGCGCCCCTCAAATCGTCTGGCGCGACGAGCGAAATGAAAATCGCCGGGTCCTGCGCCATCGCGACACGCGCGAGCACCTCCTCGACGGCATCTTTTACGGCAAATGGCCGGTCGAGATAGATCGCGCGCAGGGCGTCCAGGGTTAACGTGGGGGGCAGCAATTCATGTCTCCACAAGCGCCGCTATTCCACCCACGTGCAAGGGAAAGGCGATGGCGAGCCGCTTTCACGTTTACCAGCCAGCGCCGGCGCCAGCTTAGCACTGCGGGCGTCCCGCGATCGTGGCACGCCCGCAGGCATTGAAAATTTTTAGGTGCTGAAATGAGATTAACCATAGACAGCAAATATTCTTGGCGGTGTGCGCAATCGCACATTATCATGTTAAGAAGGTGATGATGCGGCCCGCCGCATCATCACCTAGCCGCTTTCCCGCATAGCCTCGTCGAGCCGCGTTTCCAGCACCTTCGGCTGCAAAAGGATGAGCGCGCCGCGGGTTTTTTCGATCAGCCCTTCTTCGGCCATGGCCGAAAGTTCGCGCGTCACCTGCTCGCGCCGGCAACCAATCCGCGCGGCCAAAACATGGTGGAAAGGCGGCGGTGTCACCGCACGTTGATTCGGACTGCCTTGGCGCGGATGCGCCATGCGCAAGAGTTCCGAATAGAGCCGGTGCTTGAGATCGAAGATCGAATGTTCCGTGAACCGCGCATTGAGCTCGCGCACGCGTCCGGTTAAAAGCCTCAGAATTCTTTCGCATGTTGTTGGCGACGAGAAGATGACCGCTCTAAACACATTTGTCGGCATGATACAGACTTCGGAGTTAGTCAGGGCGGTCACATTGGCCGAGCGCTTCGCACCATCGATTGCTGCCATTTCGCCAAAAAATTGGCCAGCCTTCGTTTCGCCTAGAATGATTTCCTTGCCAGCGAGGGTGCGGATCAAAATCCTGACTTCACCTGAAATGATAAAATAGACATCCGAGGATTCGTCTTCATAATCGACGACAATTTCCCCCTCCTTGTATCGCCGCCAATTGCAACGCCGGTCGAACCGCTCGAAATCCAGATCGGCTACGTCCTTGAAAAATGGAACATGGGCAAGGGTATGCAAGGCCGCCGGCTCCATCCAAAAGTGGCAAAGACTATTCGCAAGGGATTGATTAAGCCTAACCTTGAATAACACAAGCGGTGGTTCTGTCACATGGCCAAATGAAGCAGTTAACAAATCTTCTGGCACGTCAGGCTCATGCCGCGGTGTGTACCTATCTGTGTTTTGGTATTGCCTCTAAACTGAAGAATTCTCGGCAACTCTTTTTTTCAGTTCTGTAACGCAACGCTTAAGATTGGCCCTTGCGGCGTCAAGCCATTTTTCGCGGGTCTCAGCGCGGCGATAGAGCCGCGTATCTTCTTTGATGAAATTCTCAAGAATTTGGATTTGTCTCGAACAAAAGACGACCTCGGGTTCCCATGAAAATTCAGATCGAATCCGGTCGAAATCTTCGGCGAACTCCCCCCATGGCGAGGCAAGGGAACTCAAATCCAGATCCAAGAAGAGATCGAGATCGCCAGCAAACCCAGCATAATACTGTTTTTCCGCCCTAGCCTGAAGGTGACTGGCTGTCGCCATGATCAGATCATAGACGGCATCGGCGTCAAGCTGGTTCAACAATGTGTATTGGCGAAACAACCCGGCGCTGTCGCGGACATTTTCATAATCTGTTCGCGGAGTGCCATCGTGATTCTGAGTCCTGTACACCACATCATGCCAAAAGACTGACAGGGCTATGATATCAGCCCGTGAGGATAGATCGGAAAACCTGCTCAGCTTTTCGAACAAGCCAGCGAGATGTTCCCATGTGTGGTAGGCACGGTGGCGTTCGGTATAGCCAGCGTCGAGTGCTTCCCAGGCACCGGTTTTATGTCTCCCCTCCAGTGGCATCCAATAGTTTCTTCTGATTTCCTGGTTCACTGGTCCTTGCGAACGTCGTATGCCCTGCGTCATGTATTCGTTCCGTCTTTGTGGCCGCTAACTTGGGAAGCCAGAATCAATATATCGAATGGCATTTCTTCCGGTACAAACTGATTGCCGCCCGTAGCCTCCGGCCTTCAACCAATCGCCGAAACGCCGGCGGCGTCCGGGTCCGTATGATTTATCTCGAAGCGGCGCACGATGAGACGAACGAGATAGAGGCCGAATTCGGGATTTTGAAAATACAACTGCTCGAACTGTTCATAGGTTATGACAAGCAGCCTGACGTTGCTGACGCATACGGCGGAAGCCGTTCGCCGGCCGGCTTCCGTGAAAACATACTCTGCAGCATGAAGCACATAGCCGAACATTCTTGTCCTCCCCCGCTGCGGCCCGGGTCGAGAAAGTCTTACTGACATCTCGCAATTGACCGAGGATTGGAGGCTCAAGCTCGCACCATTTGGCTTTTTTGGCAAAGCTCACACTATCATTCGTAAGACCGTCTCAGTGTGACATTTCGCACGGACATGAGCTGGACATTGCCTAATTGATCGTGCGCAAAACGCAATTTCCCCGTGGGAATCACTCGAACGCGTGACACTCGATCGTTTTACGCAGGCGCTGGAGTTGGCGGCCATGACGGTCGCCCGTCGAGCGGTGATGTCTTGACGCGGACGGGGCTGAAGCTAAGTTGCGTCTTCGCGAATTCTGTTCCAGCGGTCTTCGATTCAACGAGACGGCCGAGCCAGTCATAGACGTGATTCCGAGGTACCCAGTGGGTCGTAAGCCCCCAAAAGCCGTCTCAGCGAGCGACAAAACGGAGAAGACGGCAGCAGAACGGGGAGCGATGCTCGCCACGCCAAGCCTCGTTTGCTATCCGACGGAACCTGATCCGCCGCAGCTGGTGCCTGGACGCGCGGACCGGGCATGGATGGATGCCACGAGTGATCGATTTGCTTATCGTTGCACTCCGCTCTCGATCGCCAATGCCTCCGGCTGGGAAATTTTGTCGCCTTGCTCGTTCACCGCAACCTGGAACGGTGGCCCTCAGAAAGAGGACATTCATTTCGTGCCGATCGGTGGCGAGCTTGACTTAACGCGCCGAATTGTATCGCATTTCGGGTATGGCATTGTGACATTTCACACAGGTTACCTCTTTCGCACTTCGCCCGGTTGGGGCCTTTGGTGCCGTGGCGCGCCAAATGCTGCAAAATTTGGTATCGTGCCGCTCGATGGCCTCGTCGAGACCGATTGGCTTCCCATGCCGTTCACGATGAACTGGCGCTTCACCGGTCCTGGCCTTGTACGATTCGAAAAGGGGGAGCCTTTTTGTTTTATTACTCCGGTCCCGCATGGGTGGTTAGATGCGATCGAACCCGTCGTGCGGCCGCTCGAAGCCGATCCAGCGCTGAAGAGCGCATATGAAGCTTGGAGTGCGGACCGGGCCGATTTTAATGTTCGCCTTGCGGCTCTGGAACCTGGAGCCGTTGCGGAGGGCTGGCAGCGGCACTACCTTCGCGGCGAGACGCCGACAGGCGAAAGATCCGACTTCCATGTTGCCAAGCGCAAGCTCAAAATGCCACGCCCCGACAAGGAAAGATAAGGCGGACCCTGTCACTTCTCGGTCAGCGCAAAAGCACCGTCCCAATCGAGGCGGAGCGCCGCGCCGCGCAGCATCTTTATGCGCGCGGCGAAAACGGCATAATATGTATCGAGGGTTCCGGCGCTCGCCTTGCGGCAGCGTGTGATGAGCATTTCCGTTTCGTCCCATTTTTGCTCCCGATAGGCTTGCAGGAATTCCTCGTGCAGCGGCCGCAAATGGGCTAGCTCCGACGCGCTATAACTCAAAACATCGGCAAGTCCGAAAATACGAGTCGGTTGCGCCCGGCCCTTCACCCGGATGAGATCAAGCTCGAGAACCGATAGGTCAGGGCATTGGTTGACAGTGAGTTCGCCGGCCACCGCGGGCAGCCCATAAAGTTTCGTCAGGCCTTCAAGCCGCGACGTGACGTTGACCTCGTCACCAATCGCTGAATAGTCGAAGCGCTGCTTGCTGCCGAGATTCCCCACACAACATTGACCGGTGTTGATACCGATTCCGATTCTGACGGGAATGAACGGCCGGCCGGCCGCGCGGGCCTTCTCCTGCCACTCCCGGTTGAGCCCGGCCATCTCGCCGACCATTGCGATCGCGGCGCGGCAGGCGCGTTGCGCATGGTCGTTCACGTCAAGCGGCGCATTCCAGAACGCCATAATGGCGTCGCCCATGTATTTGTCGATGGTACCCCGCTCCCGCAGAATGATATCGCTGAGCGGCGTCATCAGCTCGTTGATGAAGGTGGTGAGCTCGCTGGCGGTAAGCCCCTCTGAAATCGAGGTGAAATCGCGCACGTCGCAAAACATCAAAGTGAGTTCGCGCACCTCGCCGCCCAGGGCGAGCTTGGCGGGACTGGCGATGATATCCTCAACCACTTCAGGGGCAAGATAGCGGCGAAACGCGCTGCGGACCTCGGCGCGTTGCGTTTCTACCTGGCGGTAGATGTAGAAAGTGATGCCGGCCGTGAGCAGCAGCAGCACGAGCGATGGATAGACAGGATCAAACAGCAGGTCCCAATAGCGGAAGGAGATCCAGCCGCAAACAATGACGGTGACGGGAAGGAGGGCGCCGAGGCCAGCCGCCCATCCAGGCGTGAGACGCGACATCGTGAGTGCCATCAGCAATCCCAACGCAATGATGAGGCATTGCTCGGCTGCCAAAGCATAGTCGGGACGCGTAAGCCTGCGTCCAGCGAGGATGTGTTCAATGATCTGGGCCTGGATCTCGACACCAGGCAAAGCGGCGTCGAGGGGGGTCGCCCGCAGATCAAGCAGCCCGGGCGTGCTGGTCCCTATGAGAATGATCCTACCCGCGATCTGGCTTTCGTCGACTTCCCCGGCCAAGAGTTTCCAGGCCGGGATGAAGGCCGATGGGTTGCTTTGGCGAAATTTGAGCGTGAGCGCACCCGCTGCATCGGTGGCAATCTCAATATCGCCGATGCGTACGCTGTTCAATCCGGTCTTCTGCCCAAATGCTGTCTCGCCGCTCGCATTCGATGATTTTAGAATATAGGTGGAAGCACCCTGCGCCACCCGCAAAGCCTCGGCCGCGAGCGAAGGTACGATCCGGTCGCCAAAGCGGAAGAACAGCGGAATCTGGCGCACGACTCCGTCACGATTGGGAAACAAATTCATCGAGCCGATGCCCTTTGCCGCGGCGTCCAGGACCGGCAAGTTGCTCTCGGCGCCGGGAAAGGCCCACAGAAACGGTTTTGGGTCATCGCCGGCGAACGCGAAGCCGGCTTTCGGAGCAAACGCCGGGGAACTCGCTTGGCCGGTCAGGATGATCGGTAGCACAGCTGGCGCCGCCTTGAGAGCCGCCGCGAACAGCTCATCGTTGGTTGGAGAGCCGGCCGTGCCTTGCAGGCGGTGAGCTTGATCTGGCGGCAGCCGCTTTACGACTTCTTCAAGGGAGGTACGGTCCGCCTCCGCAAAAAGAATATCAAATGTGACCGCTGCCGCGTTGCGTTCGGTGAGCCGGAGGACGAGATCGCGCATGATCGTTCGCGGCCACGGCCACTGTCCGAAACGCGCAATCGATTCCGGATCGATGTCGACGACGCGGACCGGCAGATCTGGATCATACGGCTGCGGCGCCAATCGTTGATAGGAGTCGAAAGCAATCAGCCGCAGCGCCTGCACAAAGAACGGATCGGCGCCGCGCACGAACACCGCGAGCACGAGGAATCCGCATACGAGCGGGAGGTAAAAGCGGCTGATTCGTGTTTTTAGGCGTCGCAATCCTAATGCCTGTGTTCGAACTCAGGAGAAGGAGTATAGCAAGAAATCGAACGGGAAGATGGATGTCTCTCATACCACCAACCCGCACCCCCATCGCCGTCTTGCGTAGCGTTGCATGCGGGATGGGGGAACAGGTTGGTTTGTCTGAACAGGTTTTTTGGTTCTCCGAGTGGAATGCCTGCCCGGAGTTACGCCGGAGCCGTGTGTGGGGGCTGATTGAAGCGAACCCGATCCACACCTGGCGCCAAGCCTCGAAGGAGACCGCGCCTAGTGCAGCTGGCAATTACCCGCGTCAGTGCTTGACAGTCACGAGGGAGGGCACGGCGGTGACGGCGGAGGTGGCGGCGGCGGCGGCGGAGGCGGAGGCGGAGGAGGAGGGGAGGAGGAGGAGGAGGAGGTGATGGTGTTGGCGGTGGTGGCGGAGAATGAATCGTCACCCGCAGTACCGGCGCCGCCGCCTTTTGCGTTGCTTGAATGATAATATTGGCGGTGACATTTTCGACGTTGGTGGTCTGCTGTTGGATGGGTTGGCTATTTGGTCCAAAGGCTCCGTTAAATTGTCCGATCCCGAACTGGCCCACGAGAACATCCGTGGGGAGAGAGGGCGCTCCCCCATTCTGACCTGTCTTACTCGTCAAAA
>PLUZ01000125.1:0-6988 GCA_003162995.1 Methylocapsa sp.
TGCCAATGTCCGGCTTGGGTCAGCCGGAGAAAGGTTCGGAAGAGCATATGTTTTCCGCTCTTGTTCCGATAGCGCACGTGTGTCTAGCCGATGAACTGAGCTTGACGCGTGGCACCCTTCAAGGCGGGAAAGATGTTAATCCGTCGTCTCTGTAGTCGGTATATCAGTTCAAAACTGCAGATAAAATTGCCGCTGTGTTATTATTCGTGCTGGCGACTACGGAAATGGTTAAGGTTTGCCCGCTCGAAGCAGCATTATAGGTGACAGCATAAAGGCCAATGACGGGTGAAGTAGTGCCAGACACGACGGAACTGTCAGAATAAGGCCCAGCACTACTATCGCTCAAAGTCGCGGTGAATAGCATCGTATCGTCATAGGCCGCAATCCAGACGAGTAGCGTCCTCGTCGTTGTATCAGCAGGAACCGTGAAGGAATAACCACGACCATTTGCGCCTGGAGCGCAATAAATGAAAGTTGTCGTGTTTGTCTCTGCACCGTCTGGCGTTCCGTCTGTCCACGTAAAACCGATAGCGCTTGCTGTATATTGAAGGCTTGAGGTCGCCCCGCCAACTAACGACACATTTGATATGTGGCCGGCGCCCGATTTGTGATCGAAGCCAGATGAACTTCCAAATCCCCAATGCGCCCAATCACTGTTCCCTGAGGTCGCGAGACTCGTCAAATTCACCGGAGTTGTCGGGGAAAGATTGACTGACCCGGAAAGTGCGCCAGCCACACCCGTGTTTGGAATTGGGGTCATCGTGAACCCACTATTCCAAAACAAATTGTCGGCGCACGCCGGTCCTATCGCGAGCAGACTAAGAGCAAGAAAGAGGCGAGCGATGGTCTTCAATGCGTAAACCCCCAGCCACATGCTGACCGCTTCTCTGACCCATTCTGAGGGGCTTTGACGGCACTCTGCCGCCCGGCGGAAAACTTCAGCCTTTGCCTCAGGCTCGACGCGAAACCCGATTGTTGCGGAGGCGGCGGCCTCGAAGGCGCTTCGGTAATGGCGGATGGCCATATGTTTGTCCCCGATGAACGGGATTCGGTCTGTTAGCGAATGTAAAACACAAACCGTGAACGAAGCAATAAGGAATGTGCGCACCGCATGAGTTTAGGAATTTGTGATGCGTTTTATGCATACTGCATACATCCGCCAAGGCTGCGCAGGTACACAAACAACGCGATAGAGACGGAGCTCATAGCCCGCGCGGCCAATGGAAGGGTCATAGTACGTTCGCGGGACCTGAGAAATTCGGACGCATGGCCTCGTTCGTGTAACAGCGCATCCCCCCCGTCCCAATAGGCGTGTACCGCTGCACACGTCCATCCTTGATGTAGAAAATGTTATTGCAGGCGGCGAGGCGGGCGACGCACGATGAGAATTGACTATAGGTCGCGGAATTGACGAAGCCGCCGCTGGAAACTGAGCCGCTACCGTTGCAAGACCCGACTGCGGCGCCGTTCACATAGTTCCTGATTTCGGTCCCATCCGCCGTTATGGTGCGAACTGATTGCATCGTGAGAAAGACAGGTTGTTTATCGAGAAGATCGACGGGCTGGCCCACCCAGGCATCTAAATCCTCTTGGCGGACGTGGGCGCACCCAGCAAGCGACAGCACGGCAGCGACAATGGTGAATTTCTTAATCATTGGCGGGTGTCCTTAGAGTTGCAGAATATCCTCGACGATGATGTCGGCGAGCTTGCCTTCCGTTGAGGCGGTGTGAGTCACGTAGCCGAAATTTCTTAGCCTATCATTTCGCGCTCGAAAGCTTCACAAGCCCGTCGTGCTCGATCCACGTCGCTTTGTGAAACGTGAACCAAAACGAGGGGAACTATTGTCTCGGGACTGGTACCGCGCGGGTAAATTTCCAGGATTGCGCCGCTGGCAAGTGTTGTGAGCGCGAGGCGAACGCCTTCTCGGGGTCTATCTGCAAAAATCATGGTTTGAAAAAGTCTCATTGCGAGCCCCGTGTGAAAAACATAAAACAGCCGGGAGTTGCGCCCGTTTGCACGGGCTCATTCTCTCCGGCCGCGCTTTGTTATTTCCCGATATGCTCGCGGAGCGGCAACAGGCGAGGGTTAGAACACCTCACCAGTTATCAGATCGATGAGCCGAACCTCCGCCCCGGTTTCAAACATGCTCACGGCATAGTCATCCGCTTCGGAATGATCATCAAAAAGCTTGATGAAACGCGCACCGTTCAATGATCCTGATACAATGAAATTCATGGTCGATCTCCTTGTTGCCGTAAAAGGTGCCGACGGAAAAGTTGCTGAAACCCGCGGCGCCGCTCGTTGGAGCCCATTAGGGCGGCGGTTCGTTTCAAGCTGGTTGGTGAAGCGTCAACCGATGTGGTCCGAGTGCTCTGCTGAGCCTTCCACATCACCTGACTTCGGGTTGCTGGCGCTTCGTGAACGGGGCGCGAGGCCCCACTGCGAAAGGTCAATCACCAAGGTCCGTTGCAGGGACGGCCTTTCTCGTCTCGCCAGCCAACATACTCATGACCGCCTAACGGTTGGATATGCTCCGCGTCGAACACGGCACGCGCGCCGTCTAGGAACCGAACTGCATATTCGGCGATCTCGTGCCAGCCGCATTGCCCGATAATCACCGCCTGGCACCATGAGCGCCGATCCGCACCGTTGTCATAGCGCAGCACTAGAACTTCCCGGCCTTCGTGATATTGCGTCATTGCCGTCACCCCTTTAAAATTCGAGCGAGTTCGAGCAACGCAATAAGCTCTCGTGCCCACTTTTCGGCGTCGGCCTCCTTGCCGCACTGCTTGTAAGCAATCGCTTTTGCGAGTGCCTGGCTGATCTTGGAGCGATCCATGTCTGTTCCCTCTGTAGGTTGCACTGTAGGTCCGGGGAGCTTGACAAGCTTGAACCTGGCGGACGTTTGCACGTCCTCATTGGATACCGGGCCAGGGTTGGGACAATCGGACCAAGGGTGAGTTTCAGGGCAGGCGGGTAACTCCCCAAATCTAGATTATGGGGAGGGTCGAGCGTGTAAGTGTTTGAGGTTGCGAGGTTTCCTCCTGGAGGGATGCCCTCCTCTCCCTCTCCCCCCTACCTTAGCCTAGGCTGCCACCGGCACCCCATCTGGACACGCCCCTGCCACCGGCCGCCAGCCCTTTGAGGAATTTCTCTATAAGTGGCCGACTAAACTAGACATTGTCGGCCGCTTGTAATAAACTTACAACATTACAAGGTCACAAGGTAACAAATTTACAAATGGCCCGCTCCTGCTCGATATGCAGCCATCCCAATCGGGTTTCCATTGATCGTCGCCTTGCCGCGAATGAGACCGTTCGAGCCTTGGCCAAAGAACTTGGCGTGAACAAATCCACTTTGCAGCGCCACAAGAGCCTGTGCGCCGGCCTCAAGATGCCGACGGTAGATGAGCGCCGGGAGCCGCAACAATCTGGCGGTTGGCGGCGATGGTCGGAACCGGACAATGCTCTCACCCTTCGGCACCGTGACGGCTCGGAACGCCCCTTCGACCACGAAGTTCATATTCGGCCCTAGCGTCTGGTTGCGCGGATTGATCAAACCGGCTGAAGGGTACGGGCTCGCATACATCGACTGGAGCCAACAAGAATTCGCCATTGCGGCCGCGCTTTCCGGCGATGCGAACATGATGGCGGCTTACAAATCGGGCGATCCATACCTCGCATTCGCGAAGCAGGCCGGGGCTGTTCCGCCAGACGGCACGAAGGCGACACACAAACCTGAACGCGATCTGTTCAAAACGTGCGTGCTCGGGACACAGTACGGCATGGGGGTTGAGACATTGGCGCTTCGAATTAGCGGCGCTACCAAATACCCACTCGCCGCCGCCAGAGACTTGCTGAGGGCTCACCGAGACACATACCCGGCATATTGGGCATGGTCACAGCTCAACGCGGATCACGCCAATCTGTGCGGTTTCCTTCAATCCGTGCTGGGCTTCCATTTTTACGTCCACGGCGACACGAAGCTCAGGACCGAGACGAATTTCCCGGTTCAAGGGAATGGGTCAGAGATGCTCCGGTTGGCGGTCTGTTTAGCCGTTGAGCGGGGGATTGAGGTCTGTGCGCCGGTCCATGACGCGATCTTGATCGGAGCGCCGCTGGACCGTCTGGACGCTGATATCGCGGCCGCTCAAGAGGCAATGCGGGAAGCGTCAGAGATCATTCTAGGCGGCTTCAGTTTACGCACGGACGTTCACACCGTTCGTTATCCTGAGCGGTATATGGATGAACGCGGCGAAGTCATGTGGGCAAGGGTCATGAAGTTAATAGGGGAGGTCGAAGCCAATGTGGAAAAATGATCTATCGTATTTGAGCATTCCGGTCACAAAGATTGACACAAGGACGCGGGGAGAAGCCAAGACAAAAGAAGCTTTCGCCAAATTTCCGCTTTCCTGGGCGCGCAGAATTGGCGTCCCAAAACACGCGGCGACATACCCGCTCGCTGTATTTCTGGTCTATCAGAATTGGCGGCATCGTGGCGAACCGATCACGGTCTCGAATCTGGCGGTCGAAAAGTTCGGCATTAACCGCAAACAAAAACCAGACGCTTTGCGGGAATTGGCGGACCTTGGGCTAATCCGAGTAAGCCAGTCGGGGAAGGCGGCACCTAGGGTTCAGATCCTCACCTGTCCGCCAGAATGCCATGCAGGTGTCCGCCAGAATGCCATACCTTGTCCGGTATAGTGCCATGCAGTGTCGGGCAGACTGCCATCAGGTACTATTCTTTCCTTCTCTAAAAAGGATCTAACAATACTAATTCTCAAAAGAATCAATGAATCAACTACTAGGTAAAGGAATCCTCTTATGACAACGATCAATATCAAGACGGTCAATATCAACATCGACTCGGGGAAGCAGAGAGACGCGGCAAAGGAAGCTCTCTACCGGCTTCAAGCCTTACGGTCATTCAATCCGGCAACTGACGGCACCGAGATCGAGGTCGAAGACGACAAGCTACCGAAGTCAATCAGGCGGGCCTTAGGCAACTTGAAGCATTGCACCATGGGCTAACAGTTTTGGGTTGCACAGTCCCCAAAGGCGGCGGGCCTGGATCTCCCTGGAAAGTGAAACCGGCCCAGCCATCCCGCGACATAGGAGGCTCAATGAAAACCGAGATCATTTTCGAGATTAGCGAATACTCAACGGACGCCCATCTCCGCGCGGCCACCAAATCAGACAACCCGCTGGTCCGCGAGTCGGCTCACGAAGAGATCGACAGGCGGCGAGCATAACTCGTCAGCATCGAGTCAATAAGCGGAACTCCCAAGTGCAGCCGAGTCGCGCCACAAGCGGGCGTTTGAGCATACCTGAAATGAACAGCCTTTAGCACCAGCCGTTGTACATTCCGCCTTTGAGTGCTTACCGCGCTGATGTTGCCGCTAGCATAGGGCCAAACACTGACATCCGTGGGCTCCGCGTTGCCCATCCCCTCGATAAAGGCCGGGAGGGTCGAGCTTACTCCCTCCCGGTCCTGCAAAAAAAACTTTGGGTCCCTCCCGGGGTGTTCGCACCCTCCTTGGGTCGCGCGCCAGCACCCCAGCTCCGTATAATAATTTTTTTCGCGATTTGGATTTGCCTTCACTTCAGCCAATCGGACCCGACTCGTGATATTTTTATTACATGTAAGTTTTGACTCGCCATGCTGGTACGTGACCCCTTTTTCGAAGGGGGTGGGGTCTTACAGTACCTTCGCGTTTTTTGCAGCGTGGCGGAGACCTCCAGCCAAAAATCGGTGGGGTCACGCTATCTCAACGCTCACAGTCGGCCAAGCCGGTCACACATCCCACCGGTCATAAAGCTGTTGCAGACTTTTTTCTTCTTCGGGGTCCAGCGCTGAGTCCGGACAGTGCAGCCATTCTTCCACCGCTTCGGAATTAAGCGCCGTCCGTGTTTCTTCACAGAGTAGAGGCGACCGGCGTTGAACTCCTTGTAGGCGAAGGTTTTTGAGAAATCGTGCTCCCGGCAAAATTCATTGACAGAGAGAGCACGCCGGGATGAATCAATACCGCGAAGGATCGGGAGGCGGGACAATTGTATCTCCTAGAGCGGGTCCCGAAAAGTCAGAATCGGTACGGGATTCCCGAATCGGCCGAATTATGATTCACCATGTTGGCTGGAAAGGAGGCCGGCATGGATGGCAAAACCCTATTCGCAGGATTTACGTGACCGCTTGGTNNCGCAGGTTTGATGTCAGTCCGAGCTGCGTGATCAAGCTTATGCAGCAGTGGGAGACAACAGGCGATTGTCTGCCGCACAAGTTTGGGGGCCATAAGCGGCATGCGCTGGCTGAGCATGAAGACAAGGTGCGGGCTTTGGTCGTGGCGCAGCCCGATCTGACGGTCACGGCGCTGTGGAAAAAGCTGACAGCGCTCAAGATCAAAGTCGGGCGGTCCGCCGTCGGGCGTTTTTTGCTGCATCTGAAATTGACCTATAAAAAAAACGCTGCACGCGACGGAACAGCAAAGGCCCGATGTTCAGGCCGCTCGTCTCGCGTGGCGCGAGATGCAGAAAGGCCTTGATCCTAGGAGGCTTGTGTTCATCGACGAGACCTGGGCTTCGACCAGCATGACGCCCCGTTATGGGCGCTGCGAAAGAGGCAAAAGGTTACTCGCCTACGCGCCCTTCGGTCACTGGAAAACGACGACGTTCGTGGCCGCCCTGCGCTGCGATCGCATCACGGCTCCTTGTGTCTTTGATGGCCCCATCAATGGCGAAACCTTTCTCGCTTATGTCGAGCAGCGTCTCGCGCCGACCTTGTCGCCTGGCGACATCGTCATCATGGATAATCTCGGTTCCCATAAAGTCGCCGGCGTTCAGGAAGCCATCGAAGCCGCCGGGGCGACGCAGAGGTTTTTGCCTGCCTACAGCCCTGACCTCGATCTTATCGAACAGGTTTTCGCCAAGCTCAAAAACACGTTACGGAAAATGGCCCACCGAACCGTCGACGCCCTTTGGGAAGGCATCGGCA
>PLUZ01000125.1:7015-7496 GCA_003162995.1 Methylocapsa sp.
GGCAAACCGATTCCCAGACCGGTTCGCCTGCCATAATGTTGGGGATATTTTGGCAAAAAGCGCATTCGCGCCGCTGCTCAAGCTTTTACCAGATTGTGCTTCAACTTGACCAGAAGCACTTATCAAATATAAATTCCATATAAAAAAATGTCTACAATATAGTAATTCCATATAGACTTTCGTTTAGTCAATCTGCCCGATAAATCATCGTTGTGTCGCACTTCAGCAACACGGCGGCGTTAGTTGCGATTCTTAAAGTAGCCCCACTTGACGCTCCCCCTCTATTTCTCCAACCTTGCCGAGATACGACAACTCCGGAAAAGACTAAAGAGTTCCACGTTCAAGTTAAAAAAGCCGCTCACTGATTATTGGCAGTAATCGCCAGATCAATTCGAGTCTGGACGCGACGCGGGGTCTCTTTTTTACCGGCAAAAGCCGCTGCGCCAGTGCAGAGGCATATGGCGCATCAGGTTCAGTCGAT
>PLUZ01000168.1:0-7706 GCA_003162995.1 Methylocapsa sp.
GTGCCATTACGGGCCGCGTGCATCCAAGGCATTGGTGCGGTAGACTGGCGTTCATGATGAGAAATTTTGGACCGGAGGATTTCGCGAGGCGGCTTTTGCCAAAGCCGGTGACCGCCGTGTTTGCGGCGGTGACATTGCTGCTGAGTCTGGCAAGCAGCCCGCCCGCATTTGCGCAAGGCGATCCTTTTGCCTGGTTCGAGCAATTCTTCCGGCCGCAGCAGCCAAGCCACGTCGCAAAGCCGAGGCCGGAATTCCACCGAACCGCGCCGCGAGAGCATCTGTCTCGGCCACGATCAAGCTATCCGGCGGCCGAAAGAGCGGCTCGCCTGCCGACGGAGAGAGCAGGCGAAAAAGCCATCGCAAAGGAGCCCGGAAAGCCCGACGTCGCGCCAAGCTTTTTCGTCGCGGTCCTTGGCGACAGCCTCGGCCAGATGCTGGCGCAAGGACTGAGCGAGGCGTTCGAGAACCGGCCGGAGGTCGCGATCCTTCGCAAGGCGAAGGAAAATTCGGGTCTCGTCCGCGACGATTTCTTCGATTGGACCAAAGCCACGCAGGACTTGCTCGCGAGCGGCGAGAAAATCGACTACGCGGTCATGCTGATCGGCAGCAACGACCGGCAAACCTTGCACGACGCCAATGGCGGCTACGAGCCAGGAACGCCGGAATGGCAGGCGGCCTACACGCAACGGATCGAAACGATCGCCGGTATGTTCCGCGATAAGAAAATTCCACTCATCTGGGTCGGGCTTCCAATCCTGAAAAGCGAGCGGCTCTCCGCCGACGCGGTGACCTTCAACCAATTTTATCGCGCCTACGCCGAAAAGGCAGGCGCCACCTACATCGACATATGGGAGGCCTTTGCCGACGAGGCCGGGCAATACAGCGCTTCCGGCCCCGACATTAACGGCCAGACCGTACGGCTGCGTGCCGGCGATGGGGTCCATTTCACGAAGGCCGGCGCGCGCAAGCTCGCGCATTTCGTGGAGCCAGAAATCCGCCGCAAGCTCGAAGAGGTGCAGCCCAATATCGAGCCGGAAATGCAGCCAGGCCTCGCGCCGAATCCGGCGAATGGTCCAAATGATGGCGCGGGAACGCCTGCGAATGTCTCGGCTTTGCCTGGAGGACAAGCCGCGCCGCCGAAGCCCGTTGCGGGCCCGGTCCTGCCGTTGACCGCCCCTGCTCTTGCCCCCGGCGGCGAGCTCGCAACACGGGTGGCCCCCGCCAGGGCAGCGAATAATGATGCGCGAAATTTGATCGAGCAAACTTTGCAGCAGGGCAAACCGGTCGCCCCCAAGCCGGGCCGAGCCGACGATTTCTCCTGGCCAAGACCTTAATCGGCCAAGACCTACGCTGACGGGCCAAGACCCTGACCCGTCCGCACGGACGCCAAACTCCGCCAAAAAAAAGACACAACTTTAAGACGCGCGATGGAACAAACCGCACAGCTTCCACGTTAATTATTTGACAACCTTGATTGGAGCTTTCGGACGGGGTTATTAAACAGATGTTGAAGATGCATGTTTCGAAGATAAATTTGCTTGCGGTGGCGGGCTTCGCCACGCTGATCGCGACAGGTGCGCAAGCTTTTGACGGAGGTTCGCCCGGGGGGCTCATGAACCGTCAAATTCAGCCTGTGAGCCTGCCAACGGACCTCCGGCGCGACGTTCAGCCAACACGTACGTTGGTCGACGACCCTACCGGTGAGCGGGCTGGCACGATCACGATAGACACCAAGAACCGCTATCTTTATCTGTCGATGGCAGACGGCAAGGCGATGCGCTATGAAGTCGGCGTTGGCCGCGATGGCTTCGCATGGAGTGGCCGCGCCCGAATCGGGCGGCGTGCCGAATGGCCCAGTTGGACGCCCCCCGCCGCCATGCGGTTGCGCCGGCCGGATCTGCCGCGCGTGATGGAAGGCGGCCTTGCCAATCCGCTGGGCGCCCGCGCCATGTATCTCTACAATGGTCACGGCGATACGATGTTTCGTATCCACGGCACCAATGAGCCGGACACGATTGGCCGGGCGGTATCTTCTGGCTGCATTCGCCTCTTGAACGACGATATCGTCGATCTCTATGAGAGGGTCAAGGTCGGCGCACCGGTTGTCGTGCTCTGAACAGCCGTTCATTGATCGAGGCAATATGAGACCGGTTTGGCGGCTTGCCAAACCGGTCAATTTTTGCTTTCAAATCGGCAGTCCAGCGCAAAATCTCGAATGCGGCCGCCCGGTTTGCCGTTTTTTCAGATCATGATGCGCCGTTCACTCGATCGAAGGCGAAATTCGAGTCTCATCATGCGTGCAACATCACTCCGCATTACCGCAACGCGCGGAGCCGGTCTCGTCCTGGCGTTCGTGCTCCTGATCCCGGCGTCGCCGGCTTTCGCACAATGGCATGATTATTCGGGCTATCAGGCCTATCCGACCTATCCGTCCAACGGGTATCCAGGATATCCGGCGTATCCTGCCTATCCAGCTTATCCGGCCTATTCCAACCCATATCCCGTCTATCCGGGCGATCCGCCGCCCGCGCAACAGTATCGCGGCCGCCCGAATGCCTATGGCGCGTCTCCCTACGAAGACCCCTATGCGCCGGCATCGCGCGGCCAATCCTACGGCAACGGTGATCTCGAGCTTGGTGTAAATCTCAATCAGAGAACCGCGGCGGAGGTGCAGAACCCCACCAATGAGCCACCCGGCACGATCGTGATCGACACAGGCTCCCGGCATTTGTACCTCGTACAGCCCGGCGGCGGTGCCATACAATATGGCATCGGCGTCGGACGTCAGGGGTTTGAGTGGAAAGGCGTCGCCCGCGTCGGTCGTAAATCCGAATGGCCACGCTGGATTCCTCCAAAGGATATGTTGAAGCGGCGCCCCGATCTGCCTGAAGAAATGGATGGCGGGCTCGAGAACCCGCTCGGCGCCCGAGCGCTCTATCTTTTCCAGGGCAACAAGGACACGCTGTTTCGCATCCACGGCACCAATGAGCCGGACTCGATCGGCAAGGCCGTCTCCTCCGGTTGCATCCGGATGATGAATGCCGATGTTATCGATCTCTACAAGCGGGTTGTAGTTGGCACTAAGGTCGTCGTGTTGTAGCGAAGGCCATGCGGCCAGCTTCCGGCCGGTGCCCAGTTTGCAGCAGTGTCAAGAAGTTGAGCTCCGGGCTAGCCGCGCTGTCTGGAGGGGCTTTATGTTTGATGTTCCCCGCTTTGGATTGAGCACGACATAAAAGGCAGCTGCATCCAGCTTGCCATCGTGGTCATTGGAGCATGTCCCGAAAAAGTTGCTCGATTTTTTCGATTCTGACAGGCTTCAACTCATTGAATCTGCGCTGCATCCTTATCGGTCAAATCATTCCATTTGATCTAGACGCGCTCCAAGGCAACGCTGAAAAACCTAGCAATCCCCATAGCATTCCCAGCCATCGCTAGACCATGATCGCTTCAAGAAGAAGCGCTCATGGCCCCTTTCTCTTTAGTTGTACCGCATGATCTTTTCCAAAAAGTCTGCAACTTTTTGGGGTCATGCTCTCGTTTGGGCCGCGGAGGTAGCAATTCTTCGCGACTGAGGCTCCGTCAACACATTGATTTTATTAGCAGATAGCCTCTCCCTAAGCGATTAATTGAATTATATCGTATGTTAATTGTCAATAGTCATTAATCATAAAATAATTTATTATTCACCCGCCCAACCCCGTGATGACGGTGGTTGCCATTGCGAAAAAAAAGAAAATCAATGGAGTATACCTATGAAATTAGGTCTAGCTCAAGCGGTGATTTTATGCGTTGCCATAGGGGGACTTATCCAAATTGCGAAGCTCGGCGACGGCGTGCGCAGCGCCCCCGAACGAGATCCCCAATAATATACAATCTGTGGATCCCGAAGATCTCATTCTTCTCGAATCCGGCGGGAAGGCCCCGGCATTGAAGCCGCCAGGACTCTCTATCTTCATCGCTGACACGGTGATGAACAACAACGATACATCCTTGAAGAAAAGCGGCGCCTCCGGCGATAGGGAAATTAGCATCGGTGTCGACCCGAAGAACACAAACCGGGTCGTCATCAGCGATGTTTCAGGCGGTCCCGACGCCACCGTGCTGCTTTGGCTGTCAACAGATGGAGGCACAACTTGGATCAAAGAGTTGACGACCAATTCACCGCGGGCAAGCAGCGTACTTGGCTGCCCCTGCGATCAGACTGCTGAGTTCGCCCAATTTTACAGTCTTACTGGCGCGATCAGCAAGATCGCCGGTTCAGTTGGAGCCTATGATAATTTTAACCTGCAAGGCTTTATCCCACCGGTGAGTCAGCTCGCCGGTCTAGACATCAAGGAGCAGCCGTGGCTGCTGACAGGCCGTAGCACGAGTGCGGCAGGGGTCTCGGAATCTGTCTCCGTCGCACACGGCGATTTCAGCACCGTTCTACCGCAGCGGGTGGCCGTTCCCGCTGGAATTGACCGGCGCAGGTTCACCAACGGCATCCACCGCACTGGCGCCTCCGTCGGCGTTGTAAATCTCGGCTATCGGCTAGCGAGCGATCCGCGCTCCGGCGCGCTCTACAATCTGTTCCAACGATGGAGAAATGCTGGAGGCGGCGACTCACAGAATATTAATTATATGCTCAACCGTTCCACCGACGGCGGTAGGACGTGGGAGCTGAACGGCAGCCCCGAAGGCATCGTCGTCGCCAAAGCCGACAGCACGCAGCCGTTGCCCAAATTCTGCACGGTCAACGCAACACTTGGCGGGGCCGATCAAGCAGTGGTCGATCCGCAAACCGGCGACGTGTTCTATGTTTACGGCAAACGCGATCCGGAAACAGGCAACAACCGGCTCGCCGTGCGGCGGCTTTCCGACGACAAGCATCGCGGCCTTGCGATCGGGCCGGAAGTTTTCGTCACCGGACAAGTGCAGGCTGCCATACCAGCTGTGGCAATCACCTCAAACGACACCCTTGGCGTCTTCTATTACGTGTGTGACGGCATGTCGCTCGCCGGATTTCCGATTCTCACGGCTCATTTCAGCGTCAGCACAGACCAAGGCAATAGTTTCATCGACAACGCGCTTGCAACTTTCTTGTCGCCGGCCAAGGACGACGGCAACCCAAGACAACAGGTGCTCGGCAACTACATGCAGACGAAAGCAGTGGGCGACATCTTCTTTGGTGTTTTCATCGGGAACGGCGAGCCATTTAGGTCGAGCATCTCAAGCACGCACCCGGTCTTCTATAAGGTGTCGGTCGGGAGACAGATTGGTCTCGCGCAGTAAGCGTAGACCTCCTCTGCCAGGCCGTGGGAGCGTGCAAATGCTCCCACGAGTCCACTTTATTGCGGCTGTAGTTAGCTTGTGTTGCGACAAGCGATGATATTTACCTCGGCAACTGACTCGATCCCATCAAGAATGTATCGACGGACTGCGCCGTTTGGCGGCCCTCGCGGATCGCCCAGACGACCAGCGATTGGCCACGCCGCATGTCGCCGCAAGCAAACACCTTGGCAAGCGAGGTTTTGTAGCTCACCTCATCGGCCAGAACATTGCCGCGTGGATCGAATGCCACGCCGAGATCGTTTAACAATCCCTCATGCACCGGCGAAACAAATCCCATGGCGAGGAGGACCAGATCGGCCCTAAGCTCGAAAGCGCTGTCAGGGATTTCCTTGAAATTCGCGTCGACACGCACGCAGACGAGTTTCTTGACGGCGCCGTTCTCGCCGCGAAACTCCTTTGTCAAAATCGAAAAATCCCTTTCCGCGCCTTCTTCCTGAGAGGAAGACGTGCGCATCTTCAAGGGCCAATTCGGCCAGGTCAGAGGCTTGTTTTCCTTATCCGGAGGCCGCGGCATGATTTCGAGCTGGGTCACGGACAGCGCGCCCTGGCGGATCGCGGTCCCGATGCAGTCAGATCCCGTATCGCCACCGCCGATCACGACAACATGCATTGCCGAGGCGAGGATTGGCTCGTTCGTATGGATCGGCTCCCTGCCAATGCGCCGGTTCTGCTGCGGCAAAAAATCCATGGCGAAATGCACGCCGGAGAGTTCGCGGCCGGGAATTTTGAGATCACGCGGCTTTTCGGCGCCGCCGGAAAGAACGATCGCGTCGAAACCTTCGAGCAGTGCGGCAGCATCGAGATCGACCCCGACATTCACGCCATTGTGGAAATGCACGCCTTCTGCCTGCATTTGGACGATGCGGCGGTCGATCACGTGTTTTTCCATCTTGAAGTCGGGAATGCCATAGCGCAGCAAACCGCCGGGTTTGGCGTTTTTCTCGTAAACATGGACTTCATGCCCGGCCCGCGCGAGCTGCTGCGCACAGGCGAGCCCCGCCGGTCCCGAGCCGACCACAGCAATTTTTTTGCCGGTCTTCACATCGGCGGGTTCGGGTTTGATCCAGCCGTTCGCCCAGGCGCGATCGACGATCGCGCATTCGATGGTTTTGATTGTCACCGGACTATCGTCAATGTTCAGCGTGCAAGCGGCTTCGCAAGGTGCCGGACAAATGCGGCCGGTGAACTCCGGAAAATTATTCGTCGAATGAAGATTGCGCGAAGCCTCCTCCCAATCGGAGTGATAGACGAGGTCGTTCCAATCCGGGATCTGATTGTTGACCGGGCAGCCGCTGTGGCAAAACGGAATCCCGCAATCCATGCAGCGTGCCGCCTGATCCTTGGTCGCTTCCTCGGAAAGCGGGATCATGAATTCCTTGTAATGACGAATCCGGTCGGAAGCCGGCGCATAGCGCCGGTCGCGCCGGTCAATTTCGAGGAATCCCGTTACCTTGCCCATGCGTCGCAAAATTTCCTATTGCGTAGAAGCCCAAGTGGCGCCGGCGCTGCCAAATCCCATCCGGGGCCAAAGGCGCGCCGGCGTCTTTCCGTCATTCCGCCGCAGCGAGACTAGGCGCTCCGCCTCTGGCGATCAGCTCCTCGATCGCGCGGCGATATTCGACCGGCATGACCTTACGGAATTTCGGCTTGTACTCATCCCATTGTTCCAGAATGTGGCGGGCGCGCCCGGACCCCGTGTACCGCGCATGATTCGAGATAAGCTGATGCAACCGTTCGGCGTCGAAACGCGTCATGTCGCCCATGACATCGACACGGCCGTGGGAGTCGAGATCACCACCTTGATGATAGCTTTTCTGCATCATCTCTTCTTCTTCCGCAACTGGTTGCAGTTCAACCATGGCGAGATTGCAGCGCTTGGCGAAACTGCCGTCCTCGTCAAGGACGTAAGCGATCCCCCCAGACATACCGGCGGCGAAATTGCGCCCAGTCTCACCGATGACGACGACAACGCCACCCGTCATATATTCGCAGCCATGATCGCCGGCACCCTCGACGACCGCGATCGCACCAGAGTTGCGGACCGCGAAACGTTCGCCGGCCACGCCACGGAAATAGCATTCGCCGGCGATCGCGCCATAGAGCGCGGTGTTACCGATGATGATCGATTTCTCCGGCGTAATCCGCGCTTGAGCTGGGGGATAAACGATAATCCGGCCGCCTGAGAGCCCCTTGCCGACATAATCATTGGCTTGCCCCTCGAGTTCGAGAGTGATCCCGGCGGCAAGCCAGGCGCCGAAACTTTGCCCGGCGGTCCCCTTGGCTTTGATATGAATGGTCTCGTCGGCAAGCCCCGCATGGCCATGGCGGCGCGCGATGGCGCCCGATAGCATCGCACCGGTGGTGCGGTCGGTATT
>PLUZ01000168.1:7764-9270 GCA_003162995.1 Methylocapsa sp.
TCTGCCCGATCATCTCGTCGAAGCGGCGATAGCCCATTGTTGCCATCAACGCGCGCACTTCCTCCGCGACAAAGAAGAAATAGTTTATGACATGTTCCGGCAGGCCGGTGAACCGCTTGCGCAAAACAGGGTCTTGCGTGGCGATCCCGACCGGACAAGTGTTCAAATGGCACTTGCGCATCATGATGCAGCCGGCGGCGATCAAGGGGGCGGTGGCGAAGCCGAATTCGTCGGCGCCGAGCAAGGCGCCGATCACGACATCGCGGCCAGTGCGCAGACCACCATCGACCTGCACCGCGATCCGCGAACGCAGCCGGTTCATAACCAAGGTTTGTTGTGTCTCGGCAAGGCCGATTTCCCAAGGAATGCCAGCGTGCTTGATCGAGGTCAGTGGCGAGGCCCCGGTGCCACCCTCGAAGCCGGAAATGGTGACATGATCGGCCCGGCCCTTGGAAACACCCGCGGCTACGGTTCCCACACCGACCTCGGACACGAGCTTGACAGAAACATCGGCTTCGGGATTCACGTTCTTCAGGTCGAAGACAAGCTGCGCCAAATCCTCGATAGAATAGATGTCATGGTGCGGCGGCGGCGAGATGAGGCCGACGCCTTGCGTCGAGTGACGCACCTTGGCGATGATGGCATCGACCTTATGCCCCGGCAATTGGCCGCCTTCGCCGGGTTTTGCCCCCTGCGCCATCTTAATCTGCATCATGTCCGAGTTGACGAGATATTCGGTGGTTGCGCCGAAACGCCCGGACGCNNATCCGGTTCATTGCGATCGCGAGCGTGGTATGGGCCTCCCGCGAGATCGAGCCATAGGACATCGCCCCGGTTGAAAAACGCCGCACGATCGATTGGGCCGGCTCGACCTCCTCCAAAGGCACCGGAAGGCGGCCGTCATCCGGCGCCGTCTTGATGCGGAAGAGACTACGTATCGTCAAAGGCCGTGTGGTTTCCTCGTTCAATAAGGCGGCAAAGGCGCGATAGCTGGCCGCATCCTTGCCACGCACGGCATGTTGCAGGAGGGACACCGATTGCGGCGTCCAGGAATGCGCTTCGCCGCGGATGCGGAAGGCGTAATCGCCGCCAACATCAAGCGCATTGCGATAGAGCGGCGCATTGCCGAAAGCTTCCCCGTGGCGGCGGACGGTTTCCTCTGCGATCTCGGCAAGACCGGCGCCGCCGATCTGCGACACCGTGCCGGTAAAATAGCGATCAACGAAGTCCTCCGCCAGCCCGACCGCGTCGAAGATCTGCGCGCCGCAATAGGACTGGTACGTCGAAATGCCCATTTTCGACATGACTTTCAGGAGGCCCTTGTCGATCGACTTGATGTAGCGCTTGACCGCCTCGTAGCCGTCGACTTCGACGGGAAAGTCGTCGGCCATGTCGGCCAGCGTCTCGAAGGCGAGATAGGGGTTGATCGCCTCGGCGCCGTAACCGGCCAGACAGGCGAAGTGATGGACCTCGCGCACTTCGCCGGTCTCGACGACGAGGCCGACC
>PLUZ01000397.1:0-1429 GCA_003162995.1 Methylocapsa sp.
TGCCCGCGGGTCTCGATCACCTCGAACCAGCGCAGGTTGCGCAAGCTCGCGGCCGCCTTTTCGATTGCGGCCTCAACAGCCTGGGTAATCCCCTCGGGCGACGAGCCCACCAGTTCGACCACTTTATAGACACGATGCGTCATGTAATTTCTCCAATTTTCCCTGCGCCCGTCGGCAAGCCCGTCCAAAAACGGCTGGGAATTTACGGCTACGCTCGGGGATCTCACGCTATTGGCGCGGATCTTTTTCATTACCATAATATCTTGAATACCGCGTCACTCCCCGGAATTCTGGAGCGCGTCTCGGTCTGATCGGGCTTGACCGTAAATTTCAAGTGCTGGAACGCCTCGGCCGGCAACGCGCTTACTGCCGCGTGCTTCTGATTCGTGGTGATGAAGGCAACCGGCATGTGATGGTGTCGCCTTAGTCTGCATCAAAAGACAGACCATTTCGCGTGTAGGAAAAGCTTCGGGAAAATCTTATACGTTCTACGATCAAAGCGTTGGCACCTTACCTGCCTGCCATCCCAGCGGCAGAGCGGCCTTAGCCGCTTATCATCCTTTCCATGCAAAGTGAGTGGGGACTTCATGATCGAGCTAACCGCAGCCGATGGGCATATCTTTTCTGCCTATCGCGCGGACCCATCAGATACGCCCAAAGGCGCCGTCGTAGTCCTTCCTGAGGTCTTCGGCATCGATCCTCATATCAAGAAAATCACAGAAAGCTTTGCTGCGCTGGGCTATGTGGCGCTCGCCCCAACCCTCTTCGATCGGGTGAAGAAAAACGTGGAACTCGGTTATGACGAGGCGGGCCTCACGGAGGGTTTGGAGCTCAAGAGTCAAGTAGGGACCGGAGACGCCATCGCCGATATTCAGGCGGCCGTCAATGCGGTCAAGGACGCTGGAAAAGTCGCGATCGTCGGCTATTGTTGGGGCGGCTACCTTGCCTATCTCTCAGGCAACAAGGTAAGCGGGCTTGCTTGCGCCATCGGCTATTATGGCGGAGGGATCACCGATGCGTTCCAGGAGAAGCGGAAAGTCCCAACCTTGCTCCATTTCAGTGAGGAAGATCCACTGATTTCGTTCGAAGAGGTTGCCCAATTCCGGGCTTACCGGCCGGATGTCAGCGTTTTCACCTATCCAGCGGGGCACGGCTTCAACTGCGCTGAACGCAGCAGTTATAACGAGGAAGCGGCCACAAAAGCCCTTGAGCGCACCCTGTTCTGGATCAGCCAATATGTGGAAGGTCAGTCCCCAATCATGTTGAAGAACGCTGGCGCCTATGCAGCGGCGAAAACCGATAAGAAGAAAAAGCCGGCAAAGCCAACGGCGGATGGACCGCCGGAATAATCAACGCAAATTGCGACTCTGATCAAACCGACGATAGAATTGGGGAAAGCTGTGAGCGTTATCAAGCATGAGTTCGGCAA
>PLUZ01000397.1:1460-1611 GCA_003162995.1 Methylocapsa sp.
CAGCTTAAGAAGGCTCTGTTCGAAGCTGCTCAGGCCGCGCGGAGCCTCCATTCTGACAGCCGCGCACGCTAGAAACGGTTCGCGTGAACGCGGCGGGATATCAACGCCTGCTGAACTGCCGAGCAATTATCGAAAACTCGCTCACTGACTT
>PLUZ01000397.1:1659-3579 GCA_003162995.1 Methylocapsa sp.
CTCAGTGGCTCGGTGACGGCTGCCACTTATAGAGATCGCCCCAGGCACTTGCTGCCGTGCATTCAAGGTCAAAGCCAAGTTTTTTGAGCTCGTCCGCGAGCCCAAGATGATTTCCGTTTTTCACGCTGGCAAGCACCGGAACTTTGCGTCCCTGGATTTCCGTAAGCATTGAAGCCAAAACACCTTGATCGCGATGGGTTGGTGCGATCGCGGCATAGGATACACGAACTGTGTCACCGTTCCTAAACCCCCAATCGAAATCATCCCGCCGCACGAGCAACGCACCNNTACGTTTTCCTGATCCGCCTCGCTCTCAAGATCGAATGGAATGTCGTTCGCCGTCTGCCTTAGCAAACCCCAGATGTCCTTCAAATCGGCCAGCTCCGCCGCGCGATGTTTCAAGTCCGCCATGATCTCATCCCCAATTTGGAAACGCGATAACTAGCATAAATGGGGCCGCTTGCGCACATGAATGTAATAACCTTGATCAAGTTTTAGATGTCGACCGGATCTGTCGTGAGTGGAACCAGATGCGGCAAGGAATTTGCTCCTATCCCATCATCGCTCGTCAATGCCGGCGATCCATAAATTTTTCATTTAGTGAGGATATCGCATGCCAGTAGCGGAAGGCTTCTTTGTGGATTGGGACGCGAATGCACGCAATACGCTCGACCCCGGCGGTGGTTATGTCTGCGAAACCGATCCGGTCGCCCGCTATGTCGCTATTACCACCGAGGGCGGCACGCTGGTGCACGAAGGCACCATCTATAAAACGCTCACCGACATCGAAAAGGCCGGCATCAAAGCATCGTTTGTCCCTGGATCACACCCATGGGGCCGGCCGGACGAAGGATTCTGAGAGTGCGGCGCGGCGGAAAGGAGATCCAGATATGCTTCCCACGACCATTCTCGTCGATGAGGCGCCCCGCCGTGTCGTGCGCCGAAACGACGTGAGATACCTCAATCGCTTCACCCGGAACGGGAAGACCTTCCTGCTGGCCGAGAATTCGGCCGGCAAGATCACCCATCGCAATGTCGTCACGGACGCTGCGTGCCCGTATCGTGAGGATTGCCGGCCTGGTTGCGCATCCAATCGGCGAGCTTCGCGAGCAAACCGTAAATCTCCTGCCGGGCCTCAACCTCCGCAACGGACTCTTCTAGCGCGCCCTTCATACACAGCAACCACGCATCGCGTTCAAGCTCGCCGATTTTGAAGCCCATATGCCGCTGCCGCAGCCGCGGATGGCCCTTTTCGGCGGAATAAAGCTTCGGCCCCCCCATCCATTCGCAAAGATAGCGTTTGAGAACATTCTTGGTCGGCTCGAGATTGGCGGCGTGCATGGCTCGGATCCCCTTTGCGTCGGGCAGCACATNNGGCACCACCGATCCGCTCAAACATTGAAATCTCCACCGCAACGTCAGACATTATTCACTCCAAACACTCTCCCGTGCGCGCACCGCGACAGACTCCTGCCAAGAGCGCGCCCCGAACAAATGGACCCATTTGATTGATAAGGACGCAGCTCAAATGATTTTATCTGATCGGGAAGTGCTCTTAGCCAAATGCACCTGCGGTACGCCGTCACCGTCCCGGATACCATGTAAGATCCGGTTGAAACCACGTCGCGGAAAATGGCCCACCGACCCGTCGATGCCCTTTGGGAAGGCATCGGCATCGCCCTCGATGACTTTCCTCCCAACGAATGTTTACTTCCGCACCGCAGGATATGGTTCTGACTAATAGGGATACGCTCTAAACGGCGAAGCTCGATCCGCAGCCGCAGGAAGCCGTTGCCGCAGGATTGCGGATTTTGAACATCCGGCCCATTAGATCATCGATGAAGTCGATTTGTGAGTCCCGCAAGATGTCGAGCGAGACCGGATCGATCACAACCTTTGCGCCCTCGCGCTCGATCACGA
>PLUZ01000330.1 GCA_003162995.1 Methylocapsa sp.
AGGAAGCCGACTTCCGCTCGGGACTCATTCACGTTCGGGAAAACGCCGAATCGATTTTTCTAGCGCATCGCGAGGATCGGCTCAAGGCGCGCTTGCTACGCCGGATAGAGAGTTTTGTAGTTAATTTTCGCAAGATCACGTCCGTCAATCGCAACGTTGGCTTCTTCACCACTGGCTATAATTGGCTGATCCAGATCATTCCAGCCTTGATCGTTGCGCCGTCCTTCATCGCTGGGCAAATTGAATTCGGCGTGATCACCCAGTCGGCCATGGCCTTCACACTGATCGTGAATGCATTCTCACTGATCGTTACCCAAATACAGTCGCTCTCCAACTTCGCTGCGGTGGTTGTCAGGCTCAATTCACTCATCGAGGCTCTCGAGCGAAAGCAGCCGGCCCGAGCGGCAGGTATCGAAACGAGCGAGGATGACCGGCGTGTGGCTTACGAAGAGGTGACTTTGCTGTCGCCGGTGGACGGCCAACCTGTGCTCAAAGATCTGTCGATATCAATCCCGTTCGGAAGCCGGGTTCTGATCTCTGGAAGCAACGAGACTGGGAAGTTGACCTTGTTCAGGGCGACCGCCGGCCTTTGGCCTTCCGGCAAGGGACGGATCATACGTCCGGCCGCAACCGACATATATTTCCTGGCCGAGCGGCCGTACTTGCCGCCGGGCACCTTGCGCGAAGTTCTCGTCCCCACGAAGCTCGAGCATTCGATTTCGGATAGGCAGATCAATGCCCTGCTGCACGAATCGGATCTCGATCCGGTCTTGGTGCGCGCGGGCGGGCTGAGTATCGAGCAGGATTGGGGAACGCTGCTCTCGCTGGGAGAGCAGCAACTTCTCGCCTTTGTCCATATCCTCTTGGCGGCGCCCAATTTTGTTTTCCTTGATCGGGCCGGCACGGCTTTGAATCCTGGCCAAGTTCGAAAAATCTTGAAGATGCTGTCCAAGAACTCGATTACCTACATCAATATTGGGGAAAGCGATGACCTACGCGATTTGTACGACGCGGTTCTGGAAATCGATGAGTTGGGGACGTGGCGCTGGCGGCAGATCAGCGCTGAGCAGGCGAATTAAAGCGTGTTCTCCAATCATGGGTTTCTCAGTCGCAGCTGAGGAAAAATCACGTTGCGAGGGGAATGCGGAGTGGTGGTGCTCTCGGAATGGCTCTACGCAGAAGTGTCGCTCGCCGCGGGCGCGCGAGCGCGCCGCTTGATCCCGAGGCGGAGGAGCAGTCGATCTATGTGTAACGGCTTGGGCCACTGTGTCCTCCTTCTAGCTGCTCGCCGGGCATGGAACCCGCCAGCATGGCTCGTGTCTCGTATCGATCGCCGACGTGCCATTCACCTCGCCACCGAAGGCTGCGCTGCCCGCCGATGCAACTGCAAAAGCTCGATGCGACTTCATTCCGGAGCCAATCTGCGAGCCAAAACCTCGGGCATTATCCTGATTTTTGGTGCGCGATGTGGTGCGCCGAGCATGAGGGTGCGAAATGGACATGCTAGTGACCGTGAGCTACTATGCCTTGACTTAGATCAATCGATCACCTGCCCTCATGTGCAAGGTGTAGTGAGATGGATGTCACGCTGGCGCCGCTCAAAGGCAAAGCCGCAGAAATGCTGGCCGAGTCCCGCGTCAAGGCCGATCAGTTCATTGCCGACCTGCGTAAAAAGCCCAACGAATTCGAGAGCACTTCGAGAAGCAAGTTGAGAGGGGGCAAAGCCGCCTGAGAAAACACGAATGCGCGGTGAGAAACCCAATGGAGGGGCTTCGAGGGCGAGATCAAGAAATACCTTGAGACATCAAGGAACAGCAGGCTGTCTTGGCCCCAATAAGCCGAGGTATCGATCGTGTGATGGCCGGCGGGTACTTCCCAATCTCGATCGCCGGTTCGAATCAAGTGGGATAATGTCGTGCTTGCAGATCCTGTATTGTCGCGCGAACTCAAGTCACTCCAGGAGGAGCTTGCGACTGCACAACGGCAACGCCCCGTGCAGTCTGCGGATAGGCGTATAGAATCCGAGGTTCAGACAACCACCGGTTCTGACACAGTCGCGAGCGGCGGGACAGCTGCAACAGTTGGTCGGCTGCCTGTCCGCTTCGTGAGCGCCGTTGTGCTGGGAGCCGCTCTGATTTGTGTTGTCCTGTTGGTGGTCATATCGGCGCTGGGCATTTCGGACGGAGGCCTCTTAATCGTCAAGGCGTACGCCCAATCGAAGCAGCAAAACCCTCTCGAAAAAGCCCGCGCAGCGGTAGAAACGCTGATAAATCGGCTGCGCGGTATCGATATGCCGGAGGGGATCGTGAAAACCAACGGCCGCCTCGAAGCTACGCAAGTCGATGTCGCGGCAAAATATCCCGGCCNNCCGACGCTGACGGTGGACGAGGGCGACGAGGTCACGGCCGGACAAGTGGTTGGCACCATTTCGTCGCCGGAAACCGAAGCCCAGCTGCGCGCGGCCCAGGCGCAGCTGCAGAAGGCGAAACAGGCATTGACGGCAGCTGTCGCGTCCATCGCGCAAAAAAAGAGCGAATTGGATTTTTCCAGAGGAGATTATCAGCGCGCAAAAACGCTTGTCGAGCGCGGGAACATATCAGTGCAGACGGTGGATCAGCGCCGCAACAGATTGGACCAGGCCGATGCTGCATATGTTTCGGCCAATGCGGAGCGTGACGAAGCTGAATCCGCAATCAAATCCGCGACGGCGGATGTCGAGCGGCTCCAGGCGGTTCTGGCTGACCTGGTGCTCCTGTCTCCGAGAAGTGGGCGTGTGCAGTACCGGCTCGCTCGCGCCGGTGAGGTGATTGCCCCAGGACAGCGCGTTTTGACCATCCTCGATCTCAAGGACGTCTACATGACGATCTATCTGCCCGCGAATGCGGCCGGCAAGCTCATGATTGGCGACGAGGCACGCACGATTCTTGATCCCGTTCCCGAATACGTGTTCCCCTCGACGATCAGCTTCGTGGCGACTGAGGCTCAGTTCACGCCCAAGAGCGTCGAAACCGCCGAGGAGCGGGAGAAACTGATGTTCCGCGTCAAGCTCCAGGCCGACCCCGCGGTCCTGGCCAAATTCCATAGTTCCGTGAAGACGGGCGTGCGCGGCCTCGGTTTCGTGCGCACCGATCCCAAAATTCCCTGGCCCGACGAACTTAAAGTGAAGCTTCCGCAATGACCGACCCCGTCGTCGCCAGGATCAAGAGGGTCACGCACCGTTACGGAGCGACGTTCGCGCTCAGCGACCTCAGACTTGATATTCCTGCCCATTGTATGGCTGGATTGATCGGACCCGATGGCGTCGGCAAGTCCACCTTGCTCGCCCTCATCTCCGGGGTGCGCAAGATCCAATTTGGCGAAGTCATGGTGCTCGACGGAAACATGGCGGATGAGCACCATCGCCGCGCGAGTTACGGCCGTATTGCC
>PLUZ01000082.1 GCA_003162995.1 Methylocapsa sp.
CGGCGCTCGCCCTCTGGTTCCACGACCGCGTAAAACGCAACGGTGGCCGCCCTGCACGCACTGGCCTACAACATGAAGCGCGTGATGCGGATTCTGGGTATTGGCGGATTGATGGCCGCCATGCGGGCCTGAGNNCGCATCTTAGCACGGCCAAATCAGCCCCGTGCAGATGACCTCAGAACGTCATCAGATGCTCGCGGGGCTCGATTCTCGAAATTTTGCCGCGCCTATCCGCCAAATCCTGGTTGGTATCGCTGCGCACGCGATCGGGACGTTAATCGCGAGCGTTCTCACACAGCCTGGACCCAAAGCGGACCACCCAGGATCGAAAGCTGATGGTCAAAGAGCCGCGCACAAATGGTGGCCCTGGTTCGCTCTCGTGCTGGAAGGGCCGGAGCACGGCCGANNACCGGTCATTGGTTTGGTCGCCCAGATCGATCTAATCTGATAAAAGCTTTGACCGTGCCAAGCTACGCTCACTGCGAGCGTGGTCTAGGGGACCTGGCGGCATGAACGATCTTCGCGCCTGGTTGCGCAAAAACAAGCTCGAGCAATATGCCGACGCTTTCGAGGCGAACGACATCGATCTCGATATTCTCTCGGAGTTGACGGAGCATGATTTAGAAAAGCTTGGCGTGTCGTTGGGCAATCGGCGGCGGTTGGTAAAGGCGATCGCGAAGCGCGGGGGAGGCGAGTCCGCGACAACGCCTATGCCCGCCCCCGGGCTTGACTCGGGGGTCTCCAGCGAGGCCCAGCGGCGCCAAGTCACGGTTCTGTTCTGCGATCTGGTCGGCTCCACGGCGCTATCGGGTGCGATGGATCCCGAGCCTTTGGGTACGCTGATCCGGCGCTATCAGGACGCCGCTGTGGGTGCGATTGAGCGGTTCGGCGGCTTCGTCGCCAGAGTCATGGGGGATGGCGTTCTGGCTTATTTTGGCTTTCCGCGCGCCTTCGAGGATGCGGCCGAACGCGCCGTTCGCGCCGCGATCGGTATCCTGGCGGAAGTCGGCGGCATCGCGGGCCCGGACGGGACGCGGCTTCAGGCGCGAATCGGCATCGCCACCGGTCTCGGCGTGGTCGGCGAAATCGTCGGAACCGGCTCCGCGCAAGAGCGCACTATCGTCGGCGAAACTCCCAATCTCGCGGCGCGACTTCAATCGCTCGCTGAGCCAGACACTATCCTCATAAGCGAGGCAACTCAGCATCTCCTCGGGGGGATGTTTGATCTCGAACCCATCGGCGAGCATGAACTGAAGGGATTTGCACGCCAGGTTCCGGTCTGGCGCGCGCGAGGCGAAGCATCGGTCGAGAGCCGCTTTGCTGCGATCCGCACCGGAGGCAATTCACCGTTCATCGGGCGCGCGCACGAAATGGGGCTTTTGCTCGACCGCTGGCGCCTGGCTCGCCAGGGCGAGGGACAGATTGTCACCGTGATCGGCGAAGCCGGCATCGGCAAATCCCGCTCGATCGAGGCGCTGCAGGAAGCGCTCGTCGCCGAGCCGCACGCCCGCATCCATCTGCAGTGCTCGCCCTATCACAGCGACAGCGCGCTTTACCCGGTGATCCAGCATCTGGGTCGCGCTGCCCGTTTCGCCGCCGCGGACTTGCCAAGTGCGCGGATCGAGAAACTCGGCGCCTTGTTCGCCGAACGGGCGGCGTCGGACGCAGCCGCGATTCCGTTGCTGGCGGAACTGTTGACGATCCCAGCACCGACCACGCCGCTGTCTCTTACGCCGGCGCAACGCAAGGCGGCGATCATTGCCCTCCTGGTCGACGAGTTCGTCCGCCTCGGCGAGACCGATTCGGTGCTTCTGGTTTTGGAAGACGCTCACTGGATCGATGCCACCACGCTTGAATTTATGACGCGCTTGACCGACAGCATCGGTCCGGCCCGATTGTTTGCCGTGGTGACCGCGCGGCCGGAATTCACGCCCCCTTGGCTGGCGCGGCCGCACGCGACGCTGCTGACGCTGGGTCGGCTGGGCCGTGTGGAATGTGCCCAGTTGGTCGCCGGCGTCGCCGCCTCGCACGGCCTGTCAGCGGCAACCGTCGCGGCAATCGTTGCCAAGAGCGATGGCGTGCCGCTGTTCGTCGAGGAGCTGACCAAGAGCATGATGGAAGCGGCGGGAGAGGACAACGCGGCGGTGCCGGCGACACTCAAGGATTCGCTCATGGCGCGGCTCGACCGCCTCGGCGAGGCACGCGAGGTGGCGCAGATCACTTCGGTCATTGGCCGGCAATTCACGTTTGCTTTGCTCGACGCGATTGCGCCTCAGCGCGACGCTGAGCTCGAAGCCGCGTTGGCGAGGCTCGGCGCGGCCGGCATCGTCTTTCCCGAAGGCCGCGGCCAGGAACGGAGCTACAGTTTCAAGCATGCGCTGGTGCGAGACGCGGCCTACGAAAGCCTATTGCTGTCCCGGCGGCGCGAGTGGCATGAGCGCATCGCCCGCGCGCTCGAGGAACGATTCCCGGAAACAGCGGCGAACGAGCCAGAAGTGCTGGCCCATCATTTTGGCGCCGCGGGGTTGGCTCTACCAGCCTGCGATTACCGCATGCATGCCGGCGACCGGGCGATCAGCCGCTCGGCCTTCAAGGAGGCCATCGCCCATTTCTCGGCGGCCCTCAAGATTGCTGAAACATTGCCTGACGCCGCGGACCGCAAGCGACGCCAACTGGATTTTCTATTAAAACTCGGCCCGGCGTTGATGGTCGTGCGCGGCACGCAGAGCGCGGAGGTCGAGTACGCCTATCGCCGCGCCACCGAGATCGGCGAAAGTTTGGGCGACGTCACAGCATTGTACAAAGCCAAATGGGGCCTATGGCTTAGCGCTAATGTTAGGCAAAAGACAGCGCTGGCGCGCGACCGCGCGAACGAGTTGGTGGATTTGGCGCGGCGGTCGAACGATGGCGATCTGTTGCTCGAAGCCTATCATTGTGGCTGGTCCACCGCGTTCTATCGCGGCGAAGTCGCCGCTACGCTCGATTTGGGCCGCCTCGGCATCGAGACCTATGACGTAAATCGGCATCGCCATCTCGGCCACGCTTTCGGCGGCCACGATCCCGGCGTTTGCGCCCATATCATGAGCGCTGTATCGCTGGAGCTGTCGAGCGACCGGGAAATGGCGAAAGAAAGCATCGCGCGGGCGCTTGCCCTTGCCGAAGCGCTGNNCGTGGCGGCGCTGGCGGAAAAATTTGGGCTGTTGCCATATCGCGCGGGTAGCCTGCTTCTAATGGCCTGGGCAACCGCGCTTGGCTCGGGTGTCGCCGCGGCTGCGCAAATAATCGACTCCGAAATCGACAAGGCGACCNNCCGCTGGTCCGTTGCCGCAATATTACCTCGGCTTGGCAGGCGAAGTGCTGCTCGCGGCCGGCCGGTCGGCGGAAGGGCTCGCGTTGCTTGACCGTGCGATTGCCGCGATCGACGAGCCCGGCGTCGGGTTCTATTTGCCGGAAATCTATCGCCTACGTGGCGAATGCCTGCTCGCGCTCGGCCGCGGCAACATGGACGAGGCGCGGAAGGCTTTCGCCGCCGCGCGCGACATCGCCATTCGGCAAGGCGCGGTCATCTTCGAGCGCCGCGCCGAAGCATCCCTTGGCGAGATTACGAATATTCGGACTATCCGATAGCGGCAACGCCGTCGTCGGCTCACAAAGGACAGCTAGTCGCATACCTGCGCCCGGTGCGACGTGGCACCCCCCGGACCAACCATCGCAACCATCCAGGGGTCTCCGGATTACGCGCAAGGTGGCCCAACGCGGCTGGTTCGCCGCACCGTGGAAGATTTTCGACGTTCAGTTGGGTCCACTAATACCAACCGCCCTAA
>PLUZ01000382.1 GCA_003162995.1 Methylocapsa sp.
ACGGGTGTCTTCGCGATCAAAGAGTACGGTGGCACACCGGGGCTCATCGAAGGCAATGCTCACCAGGTTCTGAACCAACTCATCGGCGTCGTCATCGTCGTCATCTATGATGCGCTCGTCTCTTGGCTCCTCCTGAAGATCATCGACAGCCGTCTCGGCTTGCGCGTGAGCCCCGAGGTGGAGATGGAGGGCCTCGACTTGTCGCTTCATGGAGAAGCCGTTCAGTGAGACTGTTTGCGGCACACGATGAGAGCGAGACTTATAAAACTGGCACCAAAGCCGCAGGTTAAACCTTATCGCAACTTTCTGCTTGCGCCAAATCCCAGCTTCGTATCGCGCCGCACCTTGCGAAGGTGCATCTGCGCCGACCATCAATCGGACAAAAACGTTTCACATGAAACACTTTTGTCCGATTTGCCCATCATTCCGGTCAAAACTGATCGTTCACCCATCAGCGCTTCCAAAGGCGCGGCGGCGGCCGTATCCCCTTCACTGGTAATTATTGGGTTGTTAAACTGATGGGTGCGCCGACGCCCGTACAGAAGTTCCACGACGCCGCAACCGTATAGGCGGTGTATTCCCCGCAATAGCCCGTGGCCGGCGAACCAAAAGCCGAAGGGTTCGAGGCCTTGTTCCTATATATTTTGGTCAGTTCCGCATTCGTCGAGGACGCGAAGGAATTCGACGCATTGGTAATGCCTGCGACGGTCGGTGACGCAAGACTGGTTCCGCCAACGATATACCAGCCGCCATTGCCGCTGTCATACACCCAGGCCCCGGTTTCCGGATTGGCGTCGGCGGCGATATCCGGAACGGCACGCATAGTCCCGACAATCGCGGCAATGCTCGCTTGATAGGACGGACGGGGCACAATACTGCTGACGCCACTGCCCGCTTCACTCCATGATGCAAGATGTAAGAAGCTGAGAGTCGACATCGAACGCGAGATGCTGACGCCGCCAACCGCGACGACATTTGCTGAGGTTGCAGGCCAACTCGTGCCGGGGCTATCGCCGCTTGAGGCAAAATACACGACATTTTGTGTAGAGAAATGTGAATCGAAACTCGTCTGACCGCTGAATTCCGCGGATCCCCAACTCATTGACACCTGACCGCCACCGGCTTTGGCGACCAATTGACTGGCCTTGTCTACCGCGGCCAAAAGGCTGCTCAAGGAATCTGACGCCGCCTCGACGAGATAGAGTGCCGCATTGGGCGCCATGGCATGCGCATATTCGATGTCGAGCGCCTCCTCCAGTTCCCATCCAAGATCACGGGCAGGCTGGACGCCGCTCGCGTAGACGACCTGAAAATTGCTCGGCGTGGGGACCGGCAAACCGAACTGTTTGCTGAACAATTGAAGGTCCGCCAAAGCGCTGGGATAATGGTAGGCGTCGACGATGGCGATGGCGCGGCTGCCGCCTTTGGCAACCGTTGTGACACTGTTGGGATTGCAGCCGTTCGCGGCGGCAACCAACCCGTGGATGCAAGCAAGCGATGCCGGCGTCTCATAGCCATAGCCGGAGAATGGCGGCAAATCACGCGTAATACCCGAGGCGGCCGGGGCGGATGCCGGAATGACGAAACGAACATTGGTGTGCGCGGAATTGCCCGCAGCTTCCGGTTGCTCGAAGCTGGATGCTGGCACGACGATCGTGAGCGTCTTGCGCGGGATCAACTGCGCACCATCCATTATGGTGCTGGTCTGAGCGCCAGCGCCGGCCTGAGATCCGGAAATAATGAGCGCGGCGGCAGCGGCCGAAGTCAGGGACATGGATTTCATAGTCGATCCTTATTCACGCTTTCCTTGAAGCTGGGGCATCGGAGACGGGACTATCTTGGACGCCAGACCCGTAACTTCTTGGTGAGCGAAATAGGACGAATTGAACCGAGACTCCTCCTCATCACAAGGGATCAAGTCATAGTCTATTGAGATTCCAATGACATCTTAGGCCGGCGCTGAAATCCGCCATTGCCACTCAAGTCGGGACATGGTGAACACGCACCTTCGGAGACCCGCGATGAGCGAATGCCGCCGGAGGTCTCATAGGACGATCCGGCGGAGTGAAATCACGATCTACCTTGAAACCAGGGCGTCACTGCGTTGGCGGCAGCTTACCTTCCGGGGTCGCCTTGTCGATGGCAGTGGGCAGATACTGGGCCAGCAGATCCGCGACCTTGTCGACGGGAATACCGAATTTGGCAGCCAATTCCTTCACCTTTTCCGAGCCAAGCGCCTGTTGGATCTGCTCGCTGGTGATCGGGAGATTGGGGCCGGTCGATATCCACGACTTGGCCTGCTGGCCAAGGCCGGTCTTCTCGAATTCGGCGACGACGCCCTCGATGCCGCCATGTTTGTCGATATAGCCCTTGACTAGAGACAATGCCTCGGCGCCGATGACACCGCCTAGAATTCCATCTAATAGACCCATATCGTCCTCCTGCGAAAAATCGCTACGCCAGAGTGTGTACGGCTAGACACAAAGCGGGACCACTCAGACGGCTTGTTAAGGTCCAAGCTAAACCACATTATTCTATCGTGGATTCATATCAATCAGCAAAGAGCCCCAGCCGTTGTTGTGGCATTGTCATATGACTTGGTCATATGATTGAGGTTCAAGCTAGAGCTTACATGCTGGCCGGCAACAAGGGCACGGACGGTCCATGCAGGACGGCGCCGCGGCCGGCTCCATGCTCGAACTTCAAACCACCCCATTCAAACGGGATCGCTGAGTTGGGACAGACCTTTATCCTTTTCCAGCGCATTGAGGGCGTCCTGCAAGATCGCGCGGATGTTCGCGGCGTTCCCGGTATTGAGCATGCTGGGGTCGAGAAAAAAATCGAGTCCGGTCATGTGTGCGCTGAAGATTTCGACTTGCTCGCCTTTGGACCCGAGAGTGCCTTTGACCACATAAGGAATAACCTCTCGGCTGATGCCCTTCATGTGAAGGGGTGAAAGCGCCTGCGCGACAAGAATGTCGCGCGCGAGAGCATAGGTCTCGTAGCTAACGACGATATGTCCGGGCTCGGCGATTGACTGCAGCCGCGCGGCCAAATTGGCTTCGGCTCCAATGATCGTATAGTCCATGCGGTCCGCGCTGCCAAAATTTCCAACATTGCAGAACCCCGTGTTGATGCCCATGCGGACACGGAACGGGTTTTCGACGCCGTCATTGCGCCACTTGGAGTTTAGCTCGGCGAGCCGCCGTTGCATATCAAACGCCATTCGCACACAGGCCTTGGCATCCTCCGCTTCTCCCTTTGTTTCCGGATCGCCAAAGAAGATCAGAATGGCGTCGCCGATGAATTTGTCTATCGTCCCGCCGTGGGCAAGCGCGATATTGGACATCTCCGTGAAATATTCGTTGAGCAATTGTGTAATCTGCTCGGGCTGTAACCGCTCGGTCGTCGCGGCGAAATCCTTGATGTCGGAGAAGAAAATCGTAAGCTTCTTGCGCTCGGTGTGAATCGTCACATCCTTTTCGCCGCTGAAGATGCATTTGTAAACTTGAGGCGCCAAATAGCGGGAGATCTTTATCGATAGTGACGCGAGAAATTCGTTGGCGGTCTTAAGCTCTTGATTGATGCCTTGAATAATCGCCGCTTGGCGGCGCTGAAGCGCGATGAAGGTAAAACCCGTCACCGCCACAACGACGAAATACATCAACAGATATTTGAGCGAGAACAGATTGCCCGCGATCGGCTGGGTGATGCTCACCTCCTGAATTCCGCGCACGTCGCCGACCTTCCAATCCCGTTTTGGACTTTCTGGATGCGTGTTATGGCAACTCACGCAGGTGGCGCCCATAATGACCGGGGCGACAAGGCGCACGCGGTCCGCGAAGACGTCTCGTGACACCTCGGTCACTTCCTGGCGCGGATTGGCACGCAATTTTTTGAGCGCCATGGACTCGAAAGTGTCAAAATTATGCGGCGCCCGGTTCTTGAAGGGATAGTCCGAAATGAACCGATAGCTGATATTCTGCTGCTGCTCGCTGATCACGTGGCCAAGCTCAATTGACATGGTCGCCGGAATCGGGATCGCACCGGGGATGGTCTCGTAATTATGGGTCACTTGTGTCGATCCCGGCGCCGCCAGGACGCGGCCGACCACTGTCTTTGAATAGTAACCGCGGACGCCACTGATCACAGAGTTGAGATCGCTCGCCTGCCGGAGCAGACTCGCTTCCGTCGCCTTGTGCAGATCGAGCCAAACGGCGACCGGCAGACCAACGAGGAGCAAGACGACAAGCAAAATAAGAACGAGACCACGCGACTGTTTTGTTGTAATCGGCTTGTTTTTCATTGACGCACCCTCGCCAAATTTTTTGAATTATGAAGCAATTTTATCGTTTCGCCGGTTTTGTCACTTTGGCTAGGAATAGGTGATTTTCGAATGAATTGAGCTCGGCGACAACTGTCCTAGCGCATGTCCCGGAAAAGTTGCTCGACTTTTTCGATTAGGACACGCTTTAAGGCATTGAAATATCAGTGCGCGGGCGGAGAGCGCCACGCCCTATCGACAGGTAGAACCCACGAACGTGCCAAAGCCCTACCGGCCGGACTTGCCCCAAGGCCAGCCCGATTTCAGCCTCGGTCAATGGACATTCTGGTGGCCCAGCGCCCATACATAGACGGCTACAGCTTCGAGATCGGAATGAGAGAGCTGGGCGCCGCCCATGGGAGGCATTGCGCTCCTGTATTCCTTGGGGTTCGGCACGCCGCCGGCGATTGTCCGTGTGATCGCGGCGAGACTGCCATCTCCCCACACCCATTTGCCGCGCGTGAGGTCAGGTGCGAGCGGTGTGCCCTTGGCGTTCGAACCGTGGCAGCCTTCGCAGGTTCCGCCGCCTTGACCGTGGTACACACGCTCGCCGCGCGCGACTTGCGCGGCGGTGGCGCCGGGCGGGACCGGCAACGAGGCGACGGCTGCTTGAGCGCCGGCATCCGGATGAATACCTTCGGGCGGTTCCACATTTCCCGCCGCCGCCGAGCCCGCACTGGGAGCGGGAGCGGCTTCGATGCCCGTGACCGCGGCCCCGCCCGAAAAAGTCACGCGCCAAATGCGTCCATGCGCGTCGTCTGAAATATAGAGCGCGCCATCCGGCCCGACCGCTAAACCTGTCGGCCGGTGCGCGGCTCGGCCGGGCTCCTTGACGGCCCCAGCGAAGCCGTCGGCGAATACGACGAATTTCCCTGAGGGTTTGCCGTCCGCGAGCGGCTGAAACACAACATTATAGCCTTCTTGGGGGTATGGAGCGCGGTTCCATGACCCGTGAAACGCGATGAACGCACCTCCCCGATAAGCATCCGGAAACTGATGCCCATCGTAGAGTGCAAGATCGTTGGGAGCCCAGTGCGCCGGGAAAAACGCGATCGGGCCTTGCTTCTGCGCGCACGGCCCGATCGCCTTGCCGCCGTCACCACCATATTCCGGAGCCAGCACCAGCTTCTCCTGGATCCCATCGAAATAGCACTCCGGCCAGCCGTAGTCGGCGCCTTGCTCCAATCGCAGCAGCTCTTCGGCGGGGAGATTGGGGCCCTGCTCCGGCCGGTAAAGTTTCGGCCAATTCTCGGACAACTGATCCCGGCCGTGCTGGGTAACATAAAGACCGCCCGCAACGTCGAATGCGAAGCCCTCGCCATTGCGGATCCCGGTGGCGAAGCGCTCGGCCGGAGAGAAGTGCTGCCCGGTCCTGTTCGCATCGTAGCGCCAGGTGCCGGCGCGCGTTTCGAGCTCGGTGCAGGGATTGCTCCCCGGGGAGTTGAGCGTCCGGTTCTGGACCTGGCAAGAATTGGTGGCGGAGCCGAGATCGATAAAGAGATTGCCCTGCTGGTCGATCGCAAACGGATGCATCGGGTGATCGCCGGTCAGGGGCAGCCCCGAAACGATGACCTCGGGCGGCGCGGTTGGTACAAGCGCTCCGGACGGTAGAGCGTAGCGCACGATGCGATCGTTCACTTCCGCATAAAGCGCGCCGTTGTAGAGGGCGATACCGGTGCCGCCATGGCTGCCGTCCGCGGCACTGTCGCCAAAGCGCTTTATGACGTCGGCGTGCCCATCCCCTTTGATGTCTTGAAGGGCGAGGAGGAACCCGCCCGCCGGAGGCTTGTCGTTTCCGTAATAGCGGCCGCTCCATGTATTGACATAAACAACTCCGTTCGAAGCGACGACAAGGTGCCTTGCATGGCCAACATTGTCCGCGAACACGGTTGCGCAAAAGCCGCGCGGCAGCGTGATCCCCCCATTGTCGCCAGGGCAGGCCTCCGCCTGTGCGCTAGGCGTCTTGCGCTGAGTTTCTGCAAGGGATGGCGAGCTGGCCGCCAACACCAATCCGAATATCAGAAAAATCTTCGCTGCCCGGCCAATGCCGATATGACGATATTTCATGACGTATCCCTGGTAAATAGTTCTACGAGCCGTTCAGGGTGCGTTTGGGGTGCGGTCAGGACGGCCGCACTGGGTGCCCCGGTATTTACTACATAGAGCCCGACGCCGCCGAGGCCAGCCAGCGGCCCGACGCTACGAGGTTGGCGGGCTTGTTTTGGCCGCGCCTAGGCCTGGACTTTCACGCACCACGAAGGGTAGACTATCGTACAGGAGCAACTCGTGAGTCGGCGGCCGCGCATGTACCGGCGCCCCGAGCCATCGTCCAGCCAGGCGCAATCGCGATATTTGTCCGAGTATTTGTAGGGCGGATATTCCCGCGTGGAAGAATTAGCTCATCACTGAAACCTCTCGGCTCCTCCGACGTTGAAGAAGTTTGGGGGGGAGGGGCGATGCTCAAGAGATTCTGTATTGCTTTCATTTTTGTAGCCGCCGGCGGAGTGATAGCCGCTCGCGCTCAAACCGACAGCACTACTGCCGCAGGCCAGAGCCAGAACGCTCCACGGGCAGTCCCATGCCCGCCGCCCGATTGTCCACCGCAAACCCACCGCAGCGTGTCGCAAGATAGCAGACCTCAGTCTGGCGCCGGCACCCTGATCAGGGGCTTCACCCTCTCAGCCCCGCCGCCTCCTTGGCATGCGCACAGCATGTAGATTTTAAGCGCCTCGATCATGCATCTATCTCCGCAACTCGATGGCTACTCGGCTCTGCGCGTGATAAGATCATCTCGCCATGTCATGCGGCTGCAGTCTTAGGTGGGAGAATGAGCCCCACAATGTAGAACGCCTGTGCCGGTGTCGCGCCGCCGCGCCAACCCGCGAGCGTTGGCGCCTGCTCTGAAAAATCAGGCCAGCGCTCGCCAGCCAATTCCCGGACCTCGGTGCACCTATCCGAGAAGGTCTGTTCCTGCCGACGCACGCCATTAGCCCGCGCTCCCATCGCCCGTATGAGTCGCCGCTGCGCAATTGTTGTTCGCTCCCTCTTCGACCGTTGCCTTGAGTTCGCCATAGCTGCCATCCACTCGCCATCGAAAAGGCCAGGGTCAAGTTTACGAACGGCGATCAACCTGGCACAGCGAGGGAGAAATCGTAATGAGACATTGGCTGCCGGAGCCGCGCATTCTGAACGTCCTTATCCGCTCCGGTATAAGCATCGGCCCCGAAGACGGTGGGCCCTACCAGCCGCTTTGGCGGTCCGAACTGCGCAAGCAATTGCAGGAAAAACCCACATCTGACGGAAAGCCTTTGACCCGGGAGGAAGCGGACTCTTGTATAGACAAAGCCCTGGCCAGCGGCGCGCTTGATTCCGATGGCATTTTCACCTTCCGTGTCAAGGGGACACGGAAGCAAATTGTCGAGCAAATTCTGGAAGTCTGCGAGCTGTGGAACGAGCCGATGACCCGGGCGAAGGCCGAAGCCAAGGCCGATGCAGCTATCCGGGCGATGCGGAGCCAGCGGGTATTTGCGTGGCTCTCATGGGCCATATCGATCATGGTCATAATCCTGGCCTTATTGCTCGTCATCTGCACCATCACCGCTCAAGCTGATCCTTGCGGCGATCACTAGGGCGGCGCCTATCCACGGGCGCCGTTCCGGCGCCGCCTGCAAATTCTAAAAGAACATGAGGATCAAGAAGCATGAAGATTAAGAGCCCTTCAGATGTCGTCGCGACAGCCTGCAAGCGGTTCTTCGCTCGCATCGATAAATTATTCAATGAAGGTCTTGGCCCATGGATCGCTCTCATTGGTGCCGCGCTCATGATCCTGGCCTTGATTTATTTAAACGCGCCTTCGTGATAACGCCTTTCGTTTCACCAATGGCGACAAGCTGGGCTTCAAGCTCAAAGCGAAAGGCAAGGGGAAATCACTCCCGCGCAATGCCGAGCCCGACGTTTGCTTGATTGGACACAAGCAACGCTTGCGGAAGCCGCGGGGTTGGCATAGGCAACCGTGGTCAAATTTGAGCGAAGCGGGCGAGCTGTGCCGGCAAGAGCTGTTCAAGCCATGCAACGTGACAACTACCAATGCGCAAGGCTACACGCCAGCTGGATCGCGTCTGCCGTAAGGACGGCCCTCGAGGCTGCTGAGGGCATCCTTAGTGTCTATATCGATTGCGATCGCATCATCATCGACCGGACATTTAAGCACAGCATGTCCGGCAGCCTCGATCAGGCGGCGGGCGCCATGGTCGCCTTCGAGATGCGCAACCGAGTCGAATAATCTCCGTCCGATCAAAACCGGATTCCCGATCGATCCGGCGCGCACAGGCGTGACTGCGAGTGGCGGCTCGACCGGCGTTTCGAAGGTCTCGATCAGGCGATCGATAAGTTCGCCTGAAATGCGCGGCATGTCGGCGAGCAGGATGACCGCGCCCGCCACCGTTTCAGGCAAAGCCCTGATCCCCGCTTTCAATGAGCTCGATAGGCCTGTCCGGTAATCCGGATTGGCGATCAGGATGAGGTCGAGATCCGCGAGCGCCGCCTCGACTTTCGGCGCGGCATGGCCAGTAACAATGAGGATAGGCCTTGCCCGCGAGGCTAACGCCGCTTCGGCGGCATGGCGGACCAAAGGCTTTCCGAAGAGGGGAGCGGCAAGTTTCGTTTCCTGCGGACCGGCATCGAAGCGCGACGACCGGCCGGCCGCCAGGATGATCGCCGCGATCTCAACCATCGGCGGGCATGCCAGGATTTGGGCGAACACCCGTCTTCAGCAGAAGCCCCCCAACGCCCATCCGCATAATGTCCTTACCGTGCACGGGAATCCCGGCAAGAATCCGGTCCAGCACGAAATCGAACCCATTCTCCTTGGGTGAACGCGCGCAGCCAGGCGCTCCAATGGCAGGCTTTCCATTACCGTCCCCTGGAAGCGAGCCAAGCAGAAGGAGATTTCCGGGATCGACAGGCATGCCGAAATGCTCTACCCGTCCGCCAGCTCTCTCGATGGCACTCGGGACCACATCGCGCCGATCGGTGATCGCGGATGCGCCAAAAATCACGATCAGGTCGGTTGCGGCTTCGATGCGGCGGAGCGCCGATGCGAGCGGCCCCGTCTCATGCGGCACGCGTTCCTCGATCGTGATTTTGCTGCCCGTTGGCTTCAGTCTTTCGTCGAGCGCGCGGAGACCTTTCTCGACGACCGACGATTTTAAATCCGGCAGCAGAGTCGAGATGACGCCGACGCGCTGTGGACGAAACGGCGCGGCGCGCAAGGGCGCTTCGCGGGCGATCCCCACTGCGCGGTCGAGGGAAGCAATGGCAACGGCGAAGGGAATGATTTTCACCGTTGCCACCATTTCGCCTCGGCTGACGCGGGAAAATGCATTTAAGGTCGCAATCGTGATGGTTTCATCGATCATGTTGACGCGATCGATCATCGCAGCGTCAACGATGAAGAGACCGCCGCAGTCCGAGCGGAGATTGCAGCGGCCTGTGAGAGTTACGTCAACATGCAGATTGGCGCCAACAAGAGTTTCGGCGAGATGGCGAGCGGCCTTGTTCTCGTCCAACTCTCCCGCTTCGAGACGCGCGCCGACAATTTCGGCGATGCCCGCGGCCTGCAGGCCGGCGATCTTATCGCCGCCGATCCACTCCCCCTTTTTCAAAGTGAGCCCCGCAGATTTGATCGCACGGGCGAGAACGGCGCCGCCGCTGTCGGCGACAGGAATGGGTCCGAATTTCACGCAGCCTTCTCCGATGTGGCGCGCAAAGATTTGTGGCGCAAGGCGGCGACGATCTCGCCGAGGATCGCGATGGCGATTTCCGCAGGGCTTACCGCACCGATGTCGAGCCCGATCGGGGCATGAATGCGCGCAAGCTCTTTTTCGCCGAAGCCTTCGGCGCGCATCCGCTCCAGCCTCTTGGCATGCGTCTTCGAGGACCCGAGCGCGCCTATGTAGAAGCAATCGGCGCGCAGGGCGTGGCTAAGGCCTTGATCGTCGATGCGGGGGTCATGGGTGAGAAGCACCATAGCGGTGTAGCGATCGAGCCGCAGGGCCGGCAGCGCCACATCCGGCCATTCGGCGAGAAGCTCCACATTCGGGAAGCGTTCAGGCGTCGCAAAGGCGGTTCGCGGATCGATGATGATCATGTCGAAATCCACAAGCTTGGCGATCGGCGCGAGCGCCTGCGCAATATGGACGGCGCCGATCGCGACGAGGCGCGTTGCCGGCGCCTGAATGGTCAGAAAGAACTCCTCGCCTCCCCACACCGCCATGCCGCTCTTGCCGAGCCGCAGCCGTTCTTCCAGTACATCGGCCATGGGATCGGCGGCGATATCGGCAGCGCGGACGAGGCGCTGCTCGCCCGATGTGACATGGGTGATAAGCACGCACGGATTTCTTGCGGCACGCTCGGCATTGAAGGCTGCGAGAAGCGCCGCCTGGTTCGCGTCAAGGCTTTCTACATAGACTCTGATTCGGCCGCCGCAGGAGAGGCCGGCGCGCCAGGCCGTCTCGTCGGCGATACCGAATTCAAGCATGCGGCGTCCCCCAGTCCCGATCACATCGAGTGCTTCGGTGACGACATCGCCTTCGACGCAGCCGCCCGAGACGGAGCCAAGGAAATTGCCGTCCCCATCGATAACAAGATGGCTGCCGACAGGACGCGGGGCCGACCCCCATGTCTCCACGACAGTCGCAAGAGCGGCGCCGCGGCCCGCGACCGTCCATTCCTGCACCTTGCGGAGAATGTCTTCATCGGATGCCAGCATGTGAAGATACTTTCTTTGCAAACGCGGATGCCGTCAGGAGAAAGAAACTCCCGCCGGCACATTATATCCCTGGATCGTTAATCTGCGATAAGGCCATGCAGACCGGCGGCGGGAACGCCGCGCCGGTGGCGTGGACGTGGCCTATCAGGCAGCAGGCGTGGCCGCAAAGGCCAAGACCCAGCAGTAGCGCGCCTGTCGAGCCGAGAAGCTTGCCAAGCCAACCTTGCAATAGGGCGCTGATCGCACCGAAGATCTTGCTGAGCCAGCCACCTGGCGTAGCAGCGGCGGCTTCGACTTCGGAGGGCGCCAGCGGCTTGCCGACGATGGAGCCGAATTTCTCGAAAAAAGCTCCGGCGAGCTTTTTCGCAGTGCTCTCGATCAGGCGGCCGCCAAGCTGCGCCAGCTTGCCGCCGACATCGGCCTTCACAGTGTAATTTAGAATCGTCGCTTTGCCATCCGCCTCAAGCCTGACCTTGGCGCCGCCTTTCGCGAAACCGGCGCCCCCACCCGAGCCTTCGCCAGTGATCGTGTAGCCGTTCGGCGGATCGAGATCGGAAAGCGTGACCATGCCTGTGAAGGAGGCTTTCACTGGCCCGACCCGCAATGTCACCACCGCCCGCATCTCCGTATCAGAAAGACGCTCGATGGTTTCGCAGCCGGGGATGCATTGCTTCAATACCTCGGGGTCATTCAGCGCGACGTAGACCTTTTCGCGCGGTGCCTCGATCCTCTGAGTTCCCTTCATATCCATGCCGTTGCTCCTCTATGCCTTGCAGGCGACTTGCGCAGGCACGGATCGCTGTCCGCGCCTTTTCGCCTCGATGACTTCAGCCAGGATGGAAAGCGCGATTTCATCAGGCGTGACAGCCCCGATATCGAGACCGGCGGGCGCCTTGAACGCGCTGAGCCGCTCCGCGTCGACGCCTGCTTCCGCCAGCTCCCGGCGCAAAGCCTCGGCCTTCTTGCGCGAACCGACGAAGGCGATGTAGGCAGAAGACGCTTTGAGTGCTGCTTTGAGCGCCGCGCTATCCCCCTTGCCTTGTGTTGCGACGACGATGAAACCATTGCCGTGATATGTGCCGGGCGGCTCGAAACCATCGGCAAAAAGATCGACTTCGCCATACTCCGCATGGTCGCTCGCCGGGGCGCAGACGATCACGAAAAAGCCGAACCGCTGGGCGAGTTCGGCCAGCGCGACGCCAACCGGCGAAGCGCCGAAGATGACGAATTGCGGACGCGGGAGTACCGGCTCGACAAAGATATCCATCGTGCCTTGGCTCGGACACATATTTTTGGCGAATTCTATCCCTTCGCGCGCCTCGCCCGCCGTGACGCCAAGCTGGTCGAGGAGGTCCTTCGGCTGCACGCTGACGAGGCGCGGTTCCCCGTCCTTGATCACGTCGCGGGCGACGCGCAGGACCGCACCGCGGGCGCAGCCGCCGCCGATCCAACCAGCGGAGATTGTGCCATCGGGACGAATGATGGCCTTGGCGCCAGCCTTTGCCGCAGTCACCGCGACGGTGCGTACAACGGTTGCAATGGCGAAGGGTTCACCCTTCGCCTTCATCGTGTTGACAAGCTCCAGAACGTCGGTCCTTGCCATGATTACAGCCTCGCGAGATAGGGTTCGAGTGCAACAAGACTTTCGAGATTATGCGCGGGTGCGAAGAGGTCGATGAAAGGCAAGGCCGCCTTCATGCCGCGCGCCTCGGGCGCATAGTCCTGCCAGCCGAGCATCGGATTCAGCCATGCGATGCGGCGGCAGCGCCGGCGCAGGAGATGCATTTCAGCAGCGAGCCGGGCTGGTTCGCCGGTGTCGTAGCCATCCGAGACGATCATGACAGCGGTTCGCGAATGAATCACGCGGCGGGCATGCCAGCGGTTGAAGGTGGCAAGGCTGTCTCCTATCCGCGTGCCGCCGCCCATGCCGGTCGCGACGAGCGAGAGACGCTCCACAGCACGCGTCACATCTTTTTCGCGCAGAGCTGGCGAGATATGGATGAGACGTGTGTGGAAAACAAAGGCCTCGGCCTCGAAAAACGCATCCAGCACGCCATGCATGAAGCGCAGAAACACCGGCGCGTAGAGGCTCATGGAGCCGGACGCATCGAGCAGAATGACGAGCCGCAGCGGCTTGTCCTTGCGGCGGCGGCGGAGGAGCTCGATTGGCGTGCCGCCATAAGGAATGCTGCGGTGGATCGTGCGGCGGAAGTCGAGGCGCCCGCGCGAGCGATGGGCCCGGTGGCGCCGGGTCAAGCGCACGCGCATCGAACGGGCGAGCCGTTCGGCCAAAGCATAGGCTGCTTCAACCTCGGCCGGATCTGTCATGTGGCGAAAATCGGTCTTGGCAAGTCTCTCCGCCCGGGAGGCGCCTTCACGGCGGCCTCGCCCATCGGCCGCGGCGGCAGCCGCCTGGTCGGACACACGCTCGGCCCGGTCGGGTTCGCCGGCTATGGCAAGGGGATCGTTGGCCGCAGTGGAGCGGCTCGGCGCGGCCTGGCGGTCACTCGCCGAGCCACTGGTGCGCAGCACGGGCTTGACCCCTCGCCCGAGCCAAAAGGCAGCGAAGATCTCGTCGAATTTTTCCCAGTCGGAGCGGCGGCCGCAGAACAGCGCCCGGAATGCAGGGCGTAGCCGC
>PLUZ01000299.1:0-139 GCA_003162995.1 Methylocapsa sp.
ACCAGCCCCAGTCGATCAGAAGGTCGAACTTTTCGATTCCCAAACTGTTTCGGTACTTGTCGAGCGTATCGGTCTCCTTGGCACCGGCAAATACCCGGGACGTAAATTCGCTTGAAGCCCCAGGTGCGAGTGTCTTTGC
>PLUZ01000299.1:248-433 GCA_003162995.1 Methylocapsa sp.
ACTCCGACAAATCCTTCGTGCAGGACCGAATAGCCGGCGGATTCGCCCCTTCCGTGCCGCTTGACGAAGGCAAAGGGGTGGATGGAAACCGGCTGCGCGGACTTGTTCTCAACGCTATCGGTCACCGTGAACATGTAACGGTCATCGATTGCGATTTTGCGGTGAAAGACGAGGCCCTGGCCATT
>PLUZ01000299.1:474-32484 GCA_003162995.1 Methylocapsa sp.
GCGTTTCGCGATAATTTTTAAACGAAACGTCGTCGATCCGCGCTCCTTTGAGCGCAATCGATCCATAAATGGCAGGCGCGTCGAGTTTGATCCTCGGGCTCTCCGCCAAGGCATCTGCACGGGTGATTTGCGGAACCGGTTCGGCGGCCGGTGCCGGGGCGCTGGAACCAGTTGCTGAAGGGGAATTGCCCGTCTGCGGCGCTGATTGTTGCGAACCTGGCGCTGGCTTTGGATGCATTTGGGCTTGGCGCTGGCGCTCCTTTTCGAGCTGCGGACCGGCATAAAATGCTTCCCAGCCGAGGACGACAAGTATCGACAGACAGGTCGCTAGAATGATGTTCTTGGTTTCCTGGGTCATCCCTTGGGTGTCCTGCCTTTTAAACTCTTGCGGCGTACCTCACCCGTTCCTTCAGAGACGGGAGCGTTGCAGCCATGATCTGGACGAATTGGCGGAGGGTTTTTGCGGGTATCGATCTTGCCGAGTGCTCGTACGAGTTCTGCCTGCAAGCTCCGGAAGGACATACTGAGCGCTTCTGGCCTTGCGAGGATTACATAATCATGACCTGGCCGTGCCGGAAGAGGTTTGAGCAGCCGCAACGCTTCTTTGAGACGCCGCCGGATCCGGTTGCGCCGGACCGCGCCGCCGGATTGTTTGGTCACGGTGAACCCAAACCGTGGAGGCGCATCCACGCGAGAAGGGGCATCTAGCGGATTGTCGATTTGAACCTTCCCTGTCCCGGCGCCGCAGGCGTTTGGATCGCCCGGTGCGCGCCAGTTCATCGTCTCCGGCGATGGGATAGGGCGCGGCGCTGCTTGCAAAGTCAATCCGCGCGCGTGAAACCGCTTCCCCTTCGCCGCGCGCAGGAAGTCCGCCCTTCGTCTCAGACGTTCCGTCACCGCCACGGCGTTTCCCTGCGGCTCGTCCAAGACCTCCCTCCAACTCAATTGGCGGCCGGCCCGAAAGTTGGGCGCCGCGCTTGGCCTGAGGCTTTCGTATGGCACTCAATCCCGCCAAATTGAACGATCGCCAATTTTTCTGCGCAAGTCGTTGTTTCTGCGCCACGTCGTATTCACGCCACGCCATTCTGGCGACGCTTGCTGTCCGGGCGGCCGATTAGCGTCCGGCTGCCATACCCCACGACACGCCGCGATCACCGCCACGCGAAACGGCAGCGCAAAGCAAATAAAGGCTCCGCCAAGAAAATGCGACATCGAGACTCTCGCGCTTTTCGATGTTTCATCAGAACATCGAAAAGAAACACCGAAAATTCTTGAACGATCGTCGAAGGATTCACGCGGAAAGCCGTTTGCGGCCGCGAGCGCGCCGCGCCGCAATAACTTTACGGCCTCCCACGGTAGACATCCGGGCACGAAACCCGTGCCGGCGCTTGCGCACAAGCTTGCTAGGTTGGTAGGTCCGCTTCACCGCGCCGCTCCAATTCCGGTCCCAATAACGCAATAAAAGCCGTTCCGGCAAGACCCATAACTTTAAGTCCGAGCCGGCACAAGCGCCAATGCCGCCAAACGATGGCGGCGCAGCAACCTTCTCACTTCCCGTTAGATCAAGGAAGAGCTACATCGAAAGCTGCAATTTCGCCTCTTATAAAGGTAACCCCCAAACCAAGTCAATTCGGCTAAACGGCTGGCCAGAAACCAGACGCCCGCACGGCTGCCTGGCCGATCCCAGGCGAAAATATCCCCTGGTCCGCCACGTGCTAGATAGGGACCATCTACTCATGGAGCTTCGTTGAGCCGGGATCTGCGCATTGCCGTAATCGACAAGAATCCGTTGCGCGCGGCGATTCTCGAGGACGGCTTGCGCGCGGCTGGGCACATGAGTGTCGTGCACATCGACGACACCGCGGACTTGCTCGAGCGCATCCATGCAATTGATCCCGACGTCATCCTTATCGATCTCGAAAGCCCGAGCCGCGACACTCTCGAACAAATGTTCAAAGTAAGCCGTTCTGTCGCCCGGCCTATCGCCATGTTCGTCGACCGGTCCGACGCCGCGATGATCGACGCCGCAATCGATGCGGGTGTCTCCGCCTATATCGTCGATGGCCTCCACAAGGACCGGGTGAAGCCGATACTCGACACGACGATCAGCCGTTTCAATGCCTTCGCCAAGCTCAAGAAGGAGCTTGAGACGGTGAAGTCGCAGCTTGAAGACCGCAAGGTGATCGACCGCGCAAAGGCATTGGTTATGCGCGCCAAGGCCATTCCGGAAGAGCAGGCCTACGCCCTCATGCGCCAGGTGGCGATGAACGAAAACAAGAAGATCGCCGAGGTTGCGCGTTCCATCATTACCGCTGCGGAGCTGTTGCGATGACGAAAAGGCTGCGGATTGGCTATGTGCCGCTGACCGATGCGGCGCTGCTCCATGTGGCGAAAGCACAGAATTTCGCCGCCGCGCGGGGCATAGAAATGGAACTCGTGGCTGACTCGTCCTGGGCCAATATCCGCGACAAGCTCGTGGCCGGCTATTTCGATGCGGCGCACATGCTGGCGCCAGCCGCTATCGCGGTCTCGCTCGGCATCGGACATATCGAGGCGCCGCTCTTGGTTCCGGTTGTCCTCGGGCTGAATGGCAACGCCATTACGGTTTCCAAAGCGTTGTTTGAAGCCTTGCTGCAAGAGGCGCAAGGCGACATGTCCAACCCGCGTGTCACCGCCAAGGCGCTCGCAAGGATCGTGGCAAGACGCCGCGAAAGGGCGGAAACACCGGTGACATTAGGCCATGTCTTTCCCTTCTCCAGTCATCATTACCAATTGCGCATGTGGTTGCGGGCTGGCCACATTGATCCCGATGAGGAGGTTAGACTGGTTGTCGTACCGCCTCCGTTCATGGTCGAGACCTTGCGCAAGGGCCAAGTGGATGGTTTCTGCGTCGGCGCGCCATGGAGCGCGCTCGCGGCCGCGGCCGGCGCCGGGGCCATCCTTCATCAAGGCACGGACATCGTCCACGATTGCCCGGAAAAGGTGCTGGCCTTCCGGGCCGAATGGGTACTTTCGCATAAAGAAGAAGTGAGCGCCCTCGCGGAAGCCGTCGGCGACGCATCGCGCTGGGCAGCGTCACCCAGCAACCGGAGTTCCCTCGTGACGCTGCTCACAAGCACGGCTGGGAAAGACGTGACCGCAGCCATGCTCGAAAGAATTCTCGACACGCCAGCCTCCACCTCAGGCAGCGCCCTCCTCTCCAGCGGTCTGCGGCTTGACGAGGACGCGATCAAAGCCGACCCCGCCCAGGCGCTTTGGCTCTTCGCCCAAATGGTAGCCGCCGGTCAGACCACCTACTCGGACGCTCTTGCCGAAGCAGCGGCCGCCGTCTATGCGCCGGCCCTAGGGCCGGCGATTCCTCGTGCCGCCGCCACGCCCGTCATCTTTGATGGTCCCGCGTTTTCGCCAAACGACATTCCATCTTACCTTGCGGCGCTAGAAGACGGGCGCACCAGCGCATGATTTGTACGCAGCACAACATGATTTGTACGCTGCACAATAAGTGAGCGTTACGGGCAGCATTTTGGCAGTTTGTGCAGCCATAATTTCCTAAGCTGTGCGGCAGCAGGGATGTCGCGGGTTGTCCGCTAGAGGGGAAACGCCGCACGGCAGACTTGGCGCATGACTTGCTTATAAAGAACCACAGACCGGCTCCCTACGGTCTATAGCCGGGTCCAACGAAGGGCCTGGGCATCCAGCAACGCCGCTGACTGGCCGTCACATTCGTGTGGTGGTCCGCCAGCGGCTTTTTTTTTGGGACGGAGCATACGGTATGATCGCAAAGACCCCGGCCGGCGCAGCCGTACTGACACGCCGCTCGCACATCGGTTCGGCCTGGATCTCGGACTGGAACCCCGAGGACGAGAAGTACTGGGAGTCCAAAGGTAAGTTCATTGCCAGGCGCAACTTGATCTGGTCCATCGTGGCCGAGCATCTCGGATTTTCAATCTGGATGATCTGGAGCATCGTGGCGACCAAGCTGCCGCAGGCCGGATTTAACTACACGACCGACCAGCTGTTTCAGCTCGTCGCTTTGCCTGGACTTGTCGGCTCGCTGATGCGGTTTCCCTACACTTTTGCCGTGCCCAAGTTCGGCGGACGAAACTGGACCATGGTGAGCGCGACGCTGCTTTTCATCCCGACGATTGCGCTGGCGTATTTCGTCGCCCGGCCGGACACACCATTCTGGCTGATGTTGATCGTGGCCGCGACAGCCGGCCTCGGCGGCGGCAATTTCGCCTCCAGCATGGCCAACATTTCATTCTTCTACCCTAATCGCATGAAGGGCTGGGCGCTGGGCCTCAACGCGGCAGGCGGAAATATCGGTGTCAGCAGCCTTCAATTCCTGACGCCGATCGTGATCGGGTTCGGATGGGTTAACCTTTATATGGCTTCGCCGCAGGGTTCGTCGGGATTGTACCTGCAGAACGCGGGGCTTATGTGGCTGCCACTGATCGCGCTCGCGGTGTTCGGCGCCTCCCGCTACATGAACAACCTGACCTCCGCGCGATCGACTCTCAAGGATCAACTGATCATCCTCAAGTGCAAGCACACTTGGGTGATATCCTGGCTCTATATAGGGACCTTCGGCTCGTTTATCGGCTATTCGGCCGCGTTCCCTCTACTGCTCAAGACGCAGTTCCCAGCGATTACCGTGGGTGTCGCCTTTATTGGACCGCTGGTCGGATCCATCGCGCGCCCGCTCGGAGGCCTGCTCGCCGATAAGGTGGGCGGCGCGCGAGTGACCTTCTGGAACTTCATCGCCATGGGTGCTGCTACCATCGGCGTTATGCATTACGTCGAGATCAGGAGCTTTGCCGGTTTCCTCGTCATGTTTCTTATACTCTTCGTCACGACCGGCGTCGGCAACGGCTCGACCTTTCGCATGATCCCCTCGATCTTCCGCGCGGAGAAGCTCAGGGAGGCAAAGGGCTTGGGCGACATGGCCCGGGCGTTGGCCATCAAGGCGGCGGGTATCGAGAGTGCGGCCGTGCTCGGCTTCACATCGGCGATCGGCGCCTGCGGAGGATATTTGATCCCGCGCGGCTTCGGCGCCTCGATCGCCGCCACCGGCGGACCCAACCTGGCGTTGGAAGTCTTCCTAACATTTTACGTCACCTGCGTGGCGCTCACATGGTGGTTCTATATGCGGAAGAGCTTTCTCGTGCAACGCGCCCCGAGCCTCGCCGAAGCACGCGTGTGACGCAGGGATGAGAGGCGGACGGCCCGCAGGTGTTCGTCACCCTTGGCGCCGTGCCAAATTGATGGAGGGTTCAATGACGCGTTCCTATTTCAAAATCGATTTTGTGACGAAATGTTTTTCGCGAAACGGGCCGGCGTCGGAAGCGTTGAAGAATGTTGGCCTTGCTCTCAAAGGAAATTGCTCTCGTGTTTCTAAACCCTGCATCCTCGGGAGGCGCGGCGCATGAGTGAACCCCTCGCCGTCGTCGGCAATGGCATGGCAGCGACACGCTTCGTCGACGAATTGATGCAGCATGCGCTCGGCCGCTACAGCGTCATTGTGATCGGAGCCGAACCGCGGCTCTCCTACAACCGCGTGCTCTTGTCGTCGCTGCTCGCGAACGAAGTTGACGAGGCCGCGATCGAATTGAAGCCGCGCCGATGGTGGAACAGGCATGGCGTGACGACACTCGACGGGCAGGCCGTCGCCGCGATAGATCGCCAGGCACGGGTGGTCACGCTCGCAAACGGCCAGTACTTTTCATTTTCCAAGCTCGTGCTCGCGACCGGCTCGCGACCAATAAGGTTGCCGAAACCAGGCATGAAACTTCAAAACGTCCTCACCTTTCGCGATCTCGCTGATGTCGGCGCCATGCGCGCCCTGATGCGCAAGGACGCCCGCGCCATCGTAATCGGCGGCGGCTTGCTCGGCATCGAGGCGGCCTATGGTCTTGCCAAGGCAGGTGTGAAAGTGACACTTCTCCATTTGATGGACCGCCTGATGGAGCGTCAACTCGATCCTCGCGCGGCGCTTCTTTTAAAGCGAGCGATCGAGGCTAAAAATATTGAAGTGTTGCTCGGCGCCGACACAAAAAGGGTTTTGGGCGAAGATCGCGCTACAGCACTCGAGCTTTCCTGCGGGCGGGTCCTTCCTGCTGATTTCGTGGTCTGCGCGGTTGGCATAAGGCCGAATACACAACTTGCCCATGACGCGGGGATCGCGGTCAATGGTGGCATCATGGTCGATGACGGGCTCACCACGAGCGACCCGAATATCTTTGCCATTGGGGAATGCGCGGAACATCGCGGACGTGTCTATGGCCTTGTCGAACCGGCTAATGAACAGGCCAAGATTTTGGCACGCCGCCTCGCCGGCGACCGGAGCGCGGTCTACCTGGGGTCGGCGCCAGCAACGAATTTGAAGGTCTCCGGCGTGAACGTCTTTTCGGCGGGCGAATTCATGGAAAGCCCTTCGAGCGATGTCCTCACCTTCGAGGATGAAGGCGCCGGAGTCTATAAAAAACTCATCATCGAAGATCGCAAGCTTAAGGGTGCCGTGTTGCTAGGTGACACGGCGGACGGCCTTTGGTACCTTGATCTTATTCGCTCCGGTGCCGACGTTTCACCTTTGCGAGATATACTCGCCTTCGGACCGGCGCTTGCTCTTTCGCAAGCCGCTTGAGGCCTTCCGATGTCTGGCGATTTCACCCCTGAACAGAAGCGCTATCTTGAAGGTTTTGTTGCCGGTGTTCAAGCGCGGGGCGGCAATGGTCTTTCGGCTCCATCTCCCGTTTCCCTGGCAACCGCAGAGTCGCGGCCAATGGGTCCCGACGCACCGCATCTCATCGCGCAGGATGAAACCATCAAGGCCGGCAAGAAACTCGCGGATCAGGAAAAGTGGAAACGTGAAGAGCATCCCTTCGATGCTTATCAAAAACTGCGCGGCCAGGCCGCGCGCGACGAACCTCCGAAGCCGGCCGATAATTTCCGTTGGCGGTATTATGGTCTGTTCTATGTCGCGCCGGCGCAAGACAGCTACATGTGCCGGTTGCGTATTCCCAACGGCATTCTTTCCCATTGGCAGTTTGCAGGCGTCGCCGATCTCGCAGAAAAATTCGGCGGCGGCTATGCGCATGTCACCACGCGCGCCAATCTGCAATTCCGTGAGGTCGCGCCGAAGAACGCGATCGATGTCGTCGAAGGCGTGCAGGATTTGGGCCTGACAACACGCGGTTCGGGCGCCGACAATATCCGCAATGTGACTGGGGACGCAACGGCAGGAATCGGTCCAAGCGAGCTCATCGATACAAGGCCCTATGCGCACGCATGGCACTTTCATATTTTGAATCAGCGTGCGCTCTATGGTCTGCCACGTAAGTTCAACGTCGCCTTTGACGGCGGCGGCGCGATCCCGACACTCGAGGACACCAATGACATCGGCTTCCAGGCCGTTGAGATCGAGGATGGCGCCGGTATCGCACCCGGCGTCTGGTTTAAGCTCATTGTCGGCGGCATTACCGGTCACCGTGATCTCGCGCGCGAGACCGGTGTCGTCGTTCCGCCGGGCGAGACCTCTGAAGTCGCCGACGCGATCGTGCGTGTCTTCATCGCCGAGGGAGATCGCACCAATCGCACCAAGGCGCGGTTAAAATATGTGCTCGACCGTTATGCGGACGAAGCTGGCGGCCTCAATGGTTTTCTCGCAAAAGTAGAGCAACAACTCGGACGCCCGCTGACATGCGTCGATACAAAATACATCCGGCCGCGCCCGGCGCAGGACCGGCAGGCGCATATTGGCGCGCATCCGCAAAAGCAGCCCGGTCTTTTTTATCTTGGGGTAGTTCTTCCGGTCGGCAAGATGGACTGCACGCAAATGCGTGCGCTGGCGGAAGTTGCGCGCGACCTTGGCGATGGCGATGTCCGGCTCACGGTCTGGCAGAATCTTTTGATCTCAGGGATCCCCGAAGCACGTCTCGATGATGCCAAGGCGGCGATAGAAAAGGCCGGCCTCGACTGGCGTGCATCGTCGATCCGGGCCGGGCTCGTCGCCTGTACCGGGTCGCGCGGCTGCCGGTTTTCGGCCGCTGACACAAAGACTCACGCCGAAGACATCGCTAAGTGGTGTGAGGCGCGCGTAAAACTCGATCAGCCGGTCAATATCCATCTCACCGGCTGCCACCATTCCTGTGCTCAACATTATATCGGCGACATCGGGCTTATCGCGGCGCGCGTTAGCATCAATGAGGAAGGCGATACGGTGGACGGCTATCACATTGTGGCCGGAGGCGGCTTTGGCGCCACGGGCGCGATTGGCCGCGAGATTTTGCGCGAGGTGAAAGCGCAAGACGCACCAGCGAGGGTCGAAAGTCTGCTCAAGGCCTATCTCGCCCATCGCACTGGCCCTACTGAGAGTTTTCAAGATTTTTCCGCGCGCCACGAGGTTGGCGCGCTCAAAGCTTTCGCCGAAGGACAAGACGCATGAACGCCATTTACCGGCCGCCGCAGGCCGCCCCCATGATTCCGGAAAATGCGCCTTTTTCGCCCGAGCAGCGCGCCTGGCTGAATGGGTTTTTCGCAGGACTTTTGTCGTCCGGTGCACAGGACGGCACTGTCCTTCCCGCGCGGGAAAGCGCGGCGCTTGCGACTGCTCTTGCCTCGGGAACAGCGCCGCAAGCGGCGGAAGACGACGGCGCCCCCTGGCACGATCAAACCTTGCCGCTCGGAGAGCGGATGAAGCTTGCCGAAGGCCGCCCGCTGCCGCGCCGCATGATGGCCGCAATGGCACAGCAGGACTGCGGTCAATGCGGCTATAATTGCGAAGACTATGCCAATGCCATCGTGTCGCAGGCGGAAGACCGGCTGAACCTCTGCGTGCCTGGCGCCAAGGAAACCGCCCGCATGCTGAAAACTCTCGTCGAGGAGTCGGGCGGCGGCGCGATCGACCCGGACGAAGTCAAGGCCAAAGCCGAAGCCAAGGCCGCGGCGCAAGCCCGCGATGCCGACGTTCGTCCGGGGCGTTCGCGAAACACCCCAGCGGAGGCCGTTTTCGTCGCGCACAAAAGGCTCAACCGCGAAGGGTCCGAAAAGGCCACTTATCACGTCGAATTCGATATTTCGGGTGCCGGCCTCGATTACGAACCGGGCGACAGCTTCGGCATCTTTCCCATGAACGACGAAGGTCTCGTCGGCCGTGTCATCGCGGCAATCGGCGCACCGCAGAATTTTCCAGTCGCCGGAAAAACCCTGGGCCAGGTGCTTCGCGAGGATGTTTCGCTCGGGACAGCACCCGATACTCTGTTCGAGCTGATCTCCTATATCACTGGCGGCGTCGCCCGGGCAAAGGCGAAAGCCTTGGCAAAGGGGGAAGACCCCGATGGCGACGCCGCGACGCTCGATGTGCTGGCGGCCATTGAAAAATTCGCGAGAGTGCGGCCCGATCCCGAGGCCTTCGTCGAGGCCCTGGAGCCGCTGCAACCAAGGCTCTATTCGATCGCATCTTCACACAAGGCCGGGCCGGGGCTTGTCTCTCTTACGGTTGACCATGTGCGCTATGCAATAGATGGGCGTGAAAGGCTTGGCGTCGCTTCGACCTTTGCTGGTGCTGTTTTGCGGCCAGGCGACAAAGTTAAAGCTTATATCCAGCGCGCCCATGATTTCGCCCTGCCGGCCAATAGCGGCACGCCCATCATCATGGTCGGGCCTGGCACCGGAGTCGCGCCTTTCCGCGCGTTTCTTCAGGAACGCATGGCGACCAAGGCCAAGGGCCAGGCCTGGCTGTTCTTCGGCCATCAGCGGCGCGACACGGATTTTTTCTACGAAGACGAACTGTCCGGTTTCCAGGCAGCAGGCACACTTTCGAAGCTCTCCCTCTCCTGGTCGCGCGATGGCGAAAAGAAGGTCTATGTGCAGGATAAAATGCGCGAGGAAGCCGCCGAACTTTGGTCTTGGCTTGGCAAGGGCGCCCATTTCTACGTCTGCGGCGACGCCAAGCGCATGGCGGCGGACGTCGATGCCGCGCTCGTCCAAATCTGCGCGGAACATGGAAAGATGGATGCAACATCCGCCAAGGCTTTCGTCAAAGAGCTCCGCGCGCAAAACCGGTATCAGACGGACGTCTACTAATGAACGCGCAGGCTCCGGCTGTTTATACAACATGCCCCTATTGCGGCGTTGGCTGCGGGGTCGCTGTAACGCCTGATGGAGCGGGCGGAGCGGCCATCACCGGCGATAAAAGCCACCCGGCGAATTTAGGACGCCTCTGTTCAAAAGGCTCCGCGCTCGGCGAGACCTTGGGGCTAGAGTCGCGGCTCCTGCATCCGATGGTGGACGGAGCGCGCGCAACATGGGACGTGGCTCTCCAACGTATCGCCGACGGATTGCGGCAAACGATTGAAAGACATGGGCCGGAGGCCGTCGCCTTCTACCTTTCCGGTCAATTGCTCACCGAAGATTATTACGTCGCCAACAAGCTGATGAAGGGGTTTATTGGCTCGGCCAATGTCGACACGAACTCGCGCCTTTGCATGTCATCATCGGTCGCTGGGCACAAGCGGGCGTTTGGCTCGGACACGGTGCCCGGGTGCTACGAAGACCTCGATGAGGCGGATCTTCTGGTGCTTGTGGGATCGAACGCGGCATGGTGCCACCCTGTGCTCTACCGGCGGATGGTGCAAACGCGGGAGAAGCGCGGCACGCGTATCGTCACCGTCGATGTCCGCGGCACGGCGACGACCGAGAGTGCCGATCTCGCGCTGACCATCGCGCCCGGCATGGACGCCGTGCTGTTCTGCGGTCTTCTGGTTCACCTGGCCGATGGTGATTTTATCGACCGCGCCTTTGTCAGAGCGCATACCGAAGGCTTGGAAGCAGCGATCGCCCAGGCGCGCCGCATCGCGCCGGATATTGCCACCATCGCCAAGAAATGCGGCGCCGCGAGAGCGGACATTGCGGCTTTTTTCGATCTTTGGGCGACGACAAAGCGCGTCGTGACTCTCTATAGCCAGGGGGTCAATCAGTCCTGGCAAGGGACCGACAAGGTCAACGTCATCCTCAATTGCCACCTTGCTACAAAGCGCATCGGCATACCAGGTTCCGGGCCATTGTCCTTGACCGGACAGCCGAATGCCATGGGTGGCCGCGAAGCCGGAGGCCTCGCTAATCAGCTTGCCGCGCATATGGGATTTTCGGCCGACGAGATCGACCGTGTTGGCCGCTTTTGGGGCGCGACGCGCATGGCCCGGCGCGAGGGTCTCAAGGCGGTCGCGATGATGGAGGCTGTCGAACGGCGCGACATCAAGGCATTGTGGATTATGGGCACCAATCCGGCGGTGAGCCTCCCGCGTGCCGATCATGTCAGGGCGGCCCTGCGTAAGCTCGACCTCCTTGTTATCTCGGATAATGTGCGTGCGACCGATACGATTGGCGTAGGCCCGCATGTGCTCTTGCCCGCCGCCGCCTGGGGCGAAAAGGACGGGACGGTGACCAATTCCGAGCGGCGAATCTCTCGCCAGCGCGCCTTCGCTCCGCCCGCGGAAGAGGCGAAACCCGATTGGTGGGCCGTGTCGGAAGTTGCCAAGCGGATGGGCTTTGGCGCCGCGTTCGCGTATCCGGGTCCCGCCGCGATCTTCCGCGAACATGCCGCGCTCTCGGCATTCGAGAACAATGGAACGCGCGACTTCGATCTTGGCGGCCTCGCGGTGCTTGGTGACGCCGATTACGATAAGCTCACACCGCTGCAATGGCCAGTGCCCGCGGGTTCTCCTGGCGGGACAAAGCGAATGTTCGCGGATGGACGCTTCTTCACGCCCTCGGGCCGGGCGCGCTTCATAGCCATCTCCGAGCCGATTCTGGCCGAAGCAACGGACGCGGAATTTCCATTCCTTTTGAACACCGGGCGGATACGCGATCAATGGCACACGATGACCCGGACCGGCCTCTCGCCAAAACTCGCAAGCCATATGCCTGATCCCTTTGTCGAGGTTAACCCGGACGATGCAGTGAAGCTCGGCCTCACAGAAGACGGGTTCGCCAGCGTCAGCACGGCACATGGGAGCGCCATGCTTCGTGTCAACATAACCGCCGCCCAAGTCCCGGGCCGGATCTTCGTCCCGATCCACTGGAACGATGAGACGTCCGCGCGGGCGCGCGTTGGTGCGCTTGTCCATGCCATTACGGATCCTCATTCAGGACAGCCGGATTCCAAGGCCATTCCGGCGGCGCTGGCCCCTGTTTCTTTCGCCGCGCACGGTTTTGTTCTCGTTCGCACGCGAACGCAGCTGGAGGGTGACACCGTCTTTGCATGGAACGCTATCGAGGGCGGCTATGCGGCACGATTTGCAACCAACGAGCCTTTCACGGCACTGTTTGAAGCTCTTGCCGTCCGATCGCGCGCCGCCGAGCTGGCGACCTACAACGATCCCGCGAAAGGAATTTTTCGCGCGGCGCTGATTTTGCGCGAGAAGCTCGACACCGTTCTTTTTTTTGGGCTGGAAGGAGAAGTGCCAACATGGACCGGTCTTGCCGAGGCATGGCAGTTGGAACGGCTCGATGCGACCGCGCGTCGTTTTCTCCTGGCGGGCAGAACTGCCTCCGCGAGCTTCGACGCAAGCCACACGATATGCGCGTGCTTCGGTGTGAAATCGCGGGCTATCGAGCAGGCGATTGCCGATGGCGCCTGTTCCACGGAAGCGATCGGCGCGCGGCTCAAGGCCGGCACAAATTGCGGATCGTGCCTGCCTGAGCTGAGGCGAATGATCGCGACGTCCGCCGCGCGGGTACAAGAAAAGGCTGACGCGTACATGCCAGCTTAAGCGGATAATTCCAAAAACTTGAAAATCTAATTGAGATCACGAGGGTATTGTCACCTTGGCCAAGGAGAAATGCGATTTGCGCCGATCCGGATCGGCGATGAGCTTCCTAAGGCATTGATTTTGCTAACGCTGGCTGTGTGATCCCACGCTATCGCCAAACGTATGAACGTGACAAAACCATCCGGATTTATACGTAGGGGAATATGCTTAGGGAATCGACCCCAATAGTCGTTCCAATCGATTGGTGGCACCCATTTGAAGGCAATGGGAGGCACCAATGTTTGTTCAGCCGATCGAGACGACTTCTAATCAGCCAATCGTCGATTGGCGGGATTTTGCTCCATGCGCCGCTCCTCTTTTCGCCTGCGCGCCGGAGGTCGTGGGGACAAGCTTCAACTATGTCCGCGACGAAGAAATCTATGGCGAACGAGAAGACACCCAATTCATCTACAAGGTTATCTCTGGAGCGGTGCGAACCTCAAAAATCATGAGGGACGGACGCCGGCAGATTGGAAGATTTTATCTTCCGGGCGAGTTTTTCGGCCTCGAACTCGGCAAGCAGCATAACTTGTCTGCTGAGGCGGTCGCCGACAGCAAGATTTTCCTTTTCAAGCGCCGTCAGATCGAGGCCATGGCTCAGCGCAATATGGAAGCCGCGCGCGAGATGTGGCTTATGACAGCCGATCATTTGCGCCACGCCGAAGATCATTTGCTGCTTCTCGGGCGCAAGACCGCGCTAGAGCGGCTTGCCGCCTTCCTGATCGAGATGGATATGAGTCATGGTAACTGCGGTTTGTTCGAGTTGCCGATGTCGCGCCGTGATATTGCGGATTACCTTGGCCTTACCTTGGAGACCGTCTCGCGTGGGTTCTCCGAGCTTCAAAAAAAGCAGGCGTTAGAGCTTGACGGGGCGCGTCATGTCGTTTTGCGTAACCGTGCCTTCCTTGGTGCAATGGGTGCCTAGACTATTTTGATTAAATATGCTGATTATGCAAGTATCTTTGCCATTCGGATAGTTACTTGTGGCCGGGGGTTGCGAGAGCGCCTGGGAAAGTGTTCAAGTTCGAGGCATGATCGGAATTCCATCGAACGAAGCTCAAAACCCGCCCCCACAAACGGCTGAGCAAGAGTGGCGGGACGCTGACCCGGCCGTGGTCACGACGACCGCTCTTGTGCCCGTCCGCGAAATCCCACCTGTCATTGTTGATGACAGATCGATCCCCGGGAAATCCAAAAGAAAAATTTTTTTTCGGGTTTTGCTTTTCCTAGCTTTGGCAGGTGTAGCCGCCGCGGGCGGCTACTATTGGTGGCGCTCTACCCTCTCCCCGGTTCCCGCAGGCATTGTCTGGAGCAACGGCCGCACCGATGCCGAGGAAATCGACATCGACACGAAATTCCCAGGCCGCGTCCTCAAACTTCTCGTCGATGAAGGCGATATGGTGAAGGCGGGGCAAATCATTGCCATCATGGACACACGCGATCTTGAAGCGGAGCTCAGACGAGAGCAAGCGATCGTGCGCCAAAATGAACATGCGATCTTGGAAGCCGAGGCGAATGTCGCGCAACTGCAAACCCAGCTGACCTTGGCGCAGCAGGAGCTCAATCGGACGAGCGCCTTGTTGGCGAGAGGCTACGCGACGCGGGAGCTCTATGATCAGCGACGGCAGACGCTGGATGGAACAACCCAAGCCTTGAACGCGGCAAAAGCCCATGTCGTTGAAGCCATTCATTCCTACAACGCGGCGGAGCACAACGTCGAGTTGGACAAAGTCAATATTGCCGACAATACGCTCGTCGCCCCCCGCGCTGGGCGCTTGCAATATCGCATATCCGAACCTGGCGAGGTGCTCCCCGCGGGAGGCAAGGTCTTTACCATGCTCGACATTTCGGACGTCTACATGGATATTTATCTGCCGACGCTCGAAGCCGGCCGCGTCAAGATCGGGAACGACGCCCGTATATTGCTCGACGCTTATCCAGACCATCCGATAAGAGCAAAAGTCACGTTTCTGGCCACGCAGGCACAGTTCACGCCGAAGGCTGTGGAGACAAAGAGCGAGCGCGATAAGCTGATGTTCCGCGTCAAGGTGCGGATTGATCCAGATCTCTTAATCAAATATGCCGAGTCCCTGCGGACCGGACTCCCCGGGAATGCCTATGTCCGCGTCGATCCCAAAGTCGAATGGCCCGATTGGCTACGGGGTCAGCCAAGCCCATGACTTTGAGCGATCCTTTTGTCGCGCATGTGCATGAGGTTAGCCTTCGCTATGGGAGACAGATCGCTCTCGATAGGGTCTCACTCGCCATTCCAGCTGGCAAAAGAGCTGCCCTGATCGGCCCGGACGGCGTCGGAAAATCCTCTCTTTTGGGCCTCATCGCCGGCAGCCGGCGGATCCAGACCGGTACTGTCAAAGTCCTCGGCGGCGATATGCGAGATAGCCGCCATCGGGCGAGCGCTTGCTTCAAGATCGCCTACATGCCGCAAGGCCTCGGAAAGAACCTTTATCCGGACCTGAGCGTCGCCGAGAATATCGCCTTTTTCGCCCGCCTCTTCGGCCAGCCAAAAGCGGAGCGCGAGCGCCGCATTGATGAATTGACCGAGAGCACGGGCCTTGCGCCGTTCAAGGACCGGCAGGCCCGGAAACTCTCTGGCGGCATGCGGCAGAAGCTCGGGCTTTGTTGCGCCCTCATCCATGATCCAGCACTTCTCGTGCTCGACGAGCCGACGACCGGCGTCGATCCTTTGTCGCGCCGGCAATTCTGGGAATTGACGGAACGGATCCGGGAGCAGCATCTGGGCATGAGCCTCTTGGTCGCAACCGCCTATATGGAGGAAGCTGAGCGCTTCGATTGGCTTGTCGCGATGGACGAAGGTAGAATCATCGCGACAGGCACGCCGCAAGACCTCAAGGCGAAAGCTGGTGCTTCGACACTCGAGGACGCATTCATTGCCATGCTTCCTCCAGAACGCCGGCTCGGGCAGGCGCCGCTCGTCATTCCAAAGCGGCCCTCTTCCGATGAAGCGCCGGTCATCATTGCCCGCGATCTTACCTGCCGATTTGGCGATTTCACGGCTGTCGACACTGTCAATTTCAGCATCGAACGCGGCGAGATCTTCGGCTTTCTCGGCTCGAATGGATGCGGCAAGACAACGACAATGAAGATGCTAACCGGACTGTTGCCAGCAAGCTCCGGCGAAGCGCTGCTGTTTGGTCAAGCCATCGAGGCTGGCGGCATGAGCGCGCGCGCCCGCGTCGGCTATATGTCGCAGTCGTTTTCACTCTACACCGAGCTCACGGTCCGGCAGAACCTCGAGCTTCACGCTCGCCTGTTCCATTTGCCGCCCGCTTCAGCCAAGGCGCGGATAAGCACGCTCATAGAACAATTCGGTCTTACAGAGTATCTCGATCAAGGCACTTTGGATCTCCCCCTGGGGATTCGGCAGCGGCTGTCGCTCGCTGTCGCGATCGTCCACGCGCCGGAAATGCTTATACTCGACGAGCCGACGTCGGGCGTGGACCCGATGGCGCGCGACCGGTTCTGGGAACTCTTGATCGACTTGTCGCGCAATCAGGGCGTGACCATCTTCATCTCCACCCATTTCATGAACGAGGCGGTACGCTGCGATCGGATCGCGCTCATGGATGCGGGCCGCGTTCTTGCGATTGGCACGCCGGCTGCGCTGACCGCGGCGCGCAATTGCGGAAATCTCGAAGACGCGTTCATTTCCTATTTAGAAGAAGCAATTGGGGCTCGCCGCGTAGCCGGCGAAGAGGCCGCTGCGGATGACGTGAAGAACCTTCGCCCTACAAAAATAGCCCCGGCGCAGGCGGCAAAACCCAATTCTTGGTTCAGCTCGCGCCGCATGTTTGCCTATACGATCCGCGAGGCGCTCGAACTCTTGCGTGATCCGATCCGATTGGGTTTTGCGGTCTTCGGCACGGCATTCCTGATGGTGGTCATGGGGGCGGGCATCTCGACAGATGTCGACAATCTCACCTTCGCCGTTCTCGATCACGACAACACGCCCGAAAGCCGCGCCTATTTGGAGGAGCTCCGCGGATCGCGCTATTTCATAGAAAAAGCCCCGATCAAAAATTATAGCGAACTCGAATTGCGCCTCCAAAATGCGAATATAAGAGCGGCAATTGAGATCCCTCCGGATTTCGGGCGCGACATCAGGAAAGGCGTTCCCACCTTTGTCGGCGCATGGCTTGATGGCGCCATGCCATTTAGGGCCGAAACCATCCGGGGCTATTTGCAGGCGATGCACCAGCAATATCTCTCCGATCTCGCGACAAAGGAGGGCCTTTCGGCAAGCCAAGCCCAACCCGCCACGATTGAGACGAGGTGGGTCTACAATCAGGATTTTTACAGCGTTTACGCGATGGTGCCGGGCACGATAGCGTTTCTGCTCATCCTTATTCCCGCAATTCTTATGGCGCTCGCGATCGTGCGTGAAAAGGAACTTGGATCGATCACCAACCTTTACGTGACACCAGTCACCCGGATCGAGTTCCTGATCGGCAAGCAGCTCCCATATGTCGCCATCGGGATGACCAATTTCCTCCTGCTCTTTCTGATTGCGATTCTTGTATTCGCGGTTCCGTTCAAGGGAAGCTTTCCAACGCTTTTCGTTGGCACTTTGCTCTATGTCATCACAACGACCGGCTATGGGATGTTGATATCCTCCTTCTCGAGTACCCAGATTGCGGCGCTGTTTGGAACGGCCATCCTCTCTTATCTGCCTGCATTTCAATTCTCCGGCATGATGACGCCTGTCTCCTCTCTGGCGGGAATAGCAGCTTTCATGGGGCGGATATTCCCGATGACCTATTATCTGCCGATCAGTGTCGGTGCCTTCACCAAGGGTCTCGGGTTTCAGGATCTCGCCGGAAATTTTCTCGCTCTCACGATCTTCGCCTTGGTTCTGACACTCCTCAGTCTCGCCCTTCTGCGCAGCCAAGAAGCCTAGAGGTGGTTTGAGCCGATGCGTGCTTTAGCCAATATTTTCTGGCTCGGAACCAAGGAACTGCGCAGTTTCATTCACGACTACGTGCTCGTTGGATTGGTCATCTGGGCATTTTCGCTCGCGGTCTATGCGCAAGCCCAAAGCCGTTCGCAAGAACTCCACAATGCGGCGATCGCGGTCATCGATGAGGACGATTCTCAGCTTTCGCATCGCGTGATCGAGGGCTTTTTGCTACCCACCTATTTCAATCCCCCGCAGATAATTCCCTTGCGCGATGTCAATCGCTTGATGGACAACGGGCGTTACACATTCATTCTGGATATCCCGCTGCATTTCGAGCGGGATGTTCTAGCTGGGCGGCAACCGGCCATACAAGTCAATGTCGATGCGACAGCGATGGTCCAGGCTGGGCTCGGCGCCAGCTATATCCAGCAAATTCTCATGACTCAGATCGGCGATTTCCTCGCCAGGTCCGAAAGAGCGCCACCATCACCAGTCAACCTCGCGATTCGCATCGCGTTCAATCCCAATGACACAACCTCCTGGTTCACGAGTGTCATGGGCATCGTTAACAATGTCACGATGTTGGCGATCATTCTTTCGGGCGCCGCCATTGTCCGTGAGCGGGAGCACGGAACCTTGGATCATTTGCTCGTGATGCCGGTGACGCCCTTCGAAATTGCCATGTCGAAAGTTTGGGCCAACGGGCTTGTGATCACGCTCGCGGTCGGCCTTTCGCTCAGTGTCATCGTGCGCGCACTTTTGGGGATTCCGGTCGCGGGATCCGTTGCTTTATTTTTGGCGGGCGTGGTGATTTACCTGTTCTTTGCAACAGCGATCGGAATTTTTCTCGCAACCGTAGCCCGCACCATGCCGCAACTTGGCCTCCTTTATCTCCTCGTCGCGACGCCGATGAACATTCTTTCAGGCAGCAATACGCCGCTCGAAAGCATGCCACGGGTCCTTCAAATCGTCATGCAGATATCGCCTTCGACGCATTTTGTGTCCTTCGCTCAGTCGATCCTTTTCCGCGCCGCCGGCCTCGATGTCGTGTGGCCCGAATTCTTGGCCGTCGCGTTGATGGGAGCCTTCTTTTTCGGTCTCGCCCTGCTAAGATTCCGCCGCAGCGTAGCTGCGTGAAAGTCGCGGCAGAGTATTTATGCACGCCGAAGACGATCCCCTATCGCTTTTCGAGCGTCTTCAAATAGGCGATCAAATTTACGATTTGATCCGGATCGAAACGAAAGACGGGCATTGACGGGTGGCCAACCAGAATGCCTTCCCCAAGGGATTCTGCGAGATCTTCAACATTATAGCGCAGATGCAACTCACGAAATGGTGGTGCTGCTGTAAGCGGGCTTGCACCGGCGAGGCCAATCGCATGACACTTCGCGCACCATTCTTGTGCCAGCTTTTGTCCCGAAGCCGGGTCGCCATCTTCGGCGCAAACAGGCAGGGCAAAGAGGAGCATGAACGCGCCCGCGAAGACACTCCGGTTTGGATGGCGCATGGTAGGTACCGGCCAGGTGATAAAGGTGGAGACCCCGGCTTCTACCATGGATCGGAATTACTGATAATTATAACCTTCGGTTGATCGAAATCAACGCGGAAAACCTCTCTGGATGGCTTCAGTAATTCCGGCATTGCACTGAGTTCGCCAAGGAGACGGAGAGAAAATCATGTCCTTTAATCCCCTTGTCCCTAGCCGCAACCGCCTGCGCCGTTCTGATCCTTTCGCTTTGCTGCAAAATGAAATCGATGTGTTGTTTGACGATTTCGGGCGAGGTTTCTTCCAGACGCGCTCGGGTGATCTTGTTCCGCGCGTGGATGTATCCGAGACGGAGAACGCTCTTGAGGTCACGGCGGAGCTTCCAGGCCTCGAACTGAAGGATGTCCAAATCGAGTTCAGCGACGATGTGCTCACGATAAAGGGTGAGAAAAAATCGGAGAATGAGAAGCAAGAAAAGAATCGCCGGGTCACTGAGCGACGCTATGGGTCCTTCTTCCGTGCCATGCAGCTTCCCTCGGGAATCGATCCTGCCAAAATCGAAGCCAGCATCGCGAACGGTGTTCTCACAGTCAAGGTGCCCAAACCCGCACCCAGCGTGACAAAAAAGATCGAGATTAAGCCCGCCGGCTGAGCGCCCTATGCTGCGCGCACCGCTTCCAACCGGTGCATGTGCTTCTCCGCAAGGTAGGCGTCACCGGTCAGCATAATCATGCAGAAAATATCAGCTTGGAAAGGCGCCTGCTTTGATTGCAAAACGCACCAATTCGGAAATGCTTCCGGCCTGCATCTTTGTCATTAACTTGGCGCGATAGACTTCGACCGTGCGCGGGCTCAGATCGAATTCGCGCGCGATCTCTTTATTGGTCTGGCCATTCACAAGGCCTTTCAATACTTGCGACTCGCGCTGACTGAGCGAGGCCAGCCGGGACAAGAGTTCTTCGCTAATCGCATCTTTTTCTGAAACCGAAGACTCCGGCACGAGGGCCGCAATCAGCACTTTCACCAGCGCGTCCCCATCGAAGGGTTTTTCCACGAAATCCGTCGCGCCGAGCTTCATCGCCTTGACGGCAAGCGGCACGTCGCCATGTCCGGTCATGACAATCACCGGAATGCCGTGTCCGGTTTCGCGAAGGCGGCACAAAAGCTCAATACCATCCAATCCTTGCATACGGATATCGGTCAGGATGCACCCCTCGGCAAGCGGCGGCGGCGCCGCGAGGAAGGCCTCGGCCGAGTCGAACAGACGAACCGACAACCCCGAAGAAGCGAGCAAGAACGAAAGAGAGTCACGCAAAGCGGAATCGTCGTCGATCACATAAACCATACCATTGGAGCTCACCGCCCTACTCCTACTCCACATTGACGGACGGAAGTGTGAAACGAAATATGGTTCCGCCAATAGGGTTTGCTTCCACCCAGAGGCGTCCGCCATGAGCCTCGATGATTGTCTTACTGATCGAAAGCCCGACGCCCATACCGGTTTCCTTGGTCGTCATGAAGGGTTCGAAGAGCTTCGGCAAAAATTCCTCCGGCACGCCATGACCCGTATCGGATACCATGATTTCGACCATGAAGTCTGCCGTGAGCGTAGCAACGACAAAAAGTTCGCGCCGGACGCTCTCCTGCATGGCTTCGAGCGCATTTCGAAGAAGATTAACGAGCACCTGCTGGATTTGTACCGCATCGACAAGCACATTTGTAACGGTTGGCGCGATCTGAAAGCGTACCATGACGCCGAGCTCGCGCGCTCCCACGAGAGCGAGGGCGCTTGCTTCTTCAAGCAGCCTGGCGATCCGCACGATCGTCTTGTCACTCTCCCGGCGGGTAACGAAATCGCGCAGACGCCTGATAATATCCCCGGCGCGAAGAGCCTGCTCGGCTGCCTTGCCAAGCGCCTCGCGGATCATTGCCGCGCGCGCGTCTTGACTCTCCTGGAGGAGACGTTGCGATCCCGTGAGATAATTGTTGATAGCCGCAAGCGGCTGGTTCAATTCATGGGCAAGGCTCGAGGCCATCTCACCGAGCGCGCTGAGACGGGATACGTGAAAGAGATTGGCTTGCAGTTCCTGCAGTTTCGCTTGCGTTTCTAGCCTCTCGGTCAGATCACGGATGAATCCCGTAAAATACCGTCGGTCCTCGGTTTGCATCTCGCCAACCCAGAGATGCATGGGGAACGTCGACCCGTCCTTGCGCTCGCCGGTGATCACCCGGCCAAGACCGATAATGTGCCGTTCGCCCGTTCGCCGGTAGCGCTCGATGTAGCTGTCATGCCGGCTACGATCTGGTTCCGGCATCAAAATACTGATGTTCTGCCCGATCGCTTCATCCGCACGATAACCAAAAAGTCGTTCGGCGGCGGCACTAAAGGATCCTATAATCCCGTCCTCGCCGATGACGATCATCGCATCAGGTACGGTGTCGAGAATCGATTGGAGATGATGCTTGTGCAAGCGCAATTCATGTTCCGTGCGCTTACGCTCGTCGATGTCGAGAATAACGCCGGTCATTCCTTTCGTGCCGATTCTCTGGTCAGAGAAAACCGAACCTTTGGCCAGCAGCCATTGTTGCTGGCCGCCGGCGCGGACAACGCGAACCTCGACGTCGAGAATGCCCGTTGCCTTAGCGGCGGAGAATGCCGCGCGAATAATTTCGCGATTATCGGGATGAAGGAGAGAAATAAACGCCTTGAAACTAAGTGACTCGCCTTGAGGCGCGCCAAGCAGGCGGGCACAGCTTTCCGAACATAGGATCACGTCACGGTCGAAATCCCATTCCCATGTGCCAATTCCCGCTGCTTCGATCGCAAACCGCATATGACCGGTTTCATCGAACTGCACGTCCACGAGATCTCCACCTATGTTGGGCATTAATAGCAGGATGTTCTGACTAATCTTATCAAGTTCGGGATAACTTACTGGCGTGACTTTTACACAGCGATATCTACCTCCGGCTGTGCCATTGGATGATTGTACATTTGATTGAGATCAAATTCAAAATCTCGCAATCACGGCCTCTGCCCTCCGAGCAGGGTGTGCGTTTGCCTCAGAAGGGCCAGAGTGGATGCCGCAATGAGTTTCAGTAACGAGGCGGGACGAATATTGGCGGATTGAACGAAGAATCTTATTATCTGAGCTTATCGACGCTGAGCTTCGCCCCCATCAAAAGTTCGAGGACATTGTCATTAAGAACATCATAAAGGGCGCCGATGCTGGTGGCTTTTTCCAATCGTTCCATCCGCAGCTTTTCCCAAGCATCCGCACAGGCAGTGCCAAAGCTCTCCGCATCTCTTATGTCATAAGTGCCTTCGTAAAGGAGACGATCATCACTCTTGATTCGTAATTTGACCTTCATTCTGTTGCTCCCAATCAGCTGGCATTCTTGGTTGATGATGCGGGTTTGCTTGAAATCATATGCCTTTCGCGCCTCATGTTTAAAAGTCACGCAAAAAGCAGCAAGTCTTACGACGAGGTTTTATCCTGAATCTCCTTCGAGCGTTCAATGATGGATCAAGCTGCGTTGCAGCATCAATTTCTTTCTTTTTTGCCTGAATACCGGGGATAATGCTGGATCTTACCGGAACGGTGCTTCCGTGCTCGTTCCGTCGGTCAGCTTTATTCAGCTTGAGGGCTGCTTACGGAGTCGGCTTCATTTATCGGCTGCGTCTTATAATATAGTCTGTCTTTAGAAGATCATGATCCGGACTCAGCAATGGGACGGGCCTATGCCGTACCAGTTCGACCCGGTTCTGCCGCTGCCGGTCAGGGCCCACTTGCTGGAGGGCGCGCAAGACATCTATCGCGCCGCGTTCAACAACGCCTTAGAGAGGAGCTACAGCGGCGACCCGAGACAGGAGGAGATCGCGCACAACAGGTGGCATGGGCGGCGGTCAAGCGCCGCTATGTGAAGCGGGGAGAGATTTGGGTGCGCCGATAAGCCAGGAGCCGGTCATCGCTGCGATCGACGAGCCGACGCTCGCCGAAAAGGTGACATGTCTCAGCCGGCCGGATGTCTATGGCAAACGTACTGGAGCGGTTTCTTACCGGGAAACCCACATGTCGTGGGTCTTCTTCGCTGATGATCGGGTGTTCAAACTTAAGAAACCGGTTCGCTTTGCGTATCTCGATTTCTCGACGCTCGCCCGCCGGGAAGCCACCTGTCGCGCTGAGCTGGAGCTAAACCGCAGATTGGCAGGCGACGTCTACCTGGACGTGGTGCCGTTGGTATGGACGCAGCGCGGCCTTGCGCTTGGGGGATGCGGGATTACGGTGGACTGGCTCNNCTCGTGGTCATGCGCCGGCTGAACGAGGCTTTGACTCTAGAGCACATGCTGCTCGATCATCGTCTCACCGCTCGAGATCTTGACCATCTCATCACCACTCTCGCCGCATTTTACCGGCATGCGACGCCCATTCGCATGACGCCGGGCTATCATCTCGCCGAATGGCACCGCAATCTTTGCGACAATCGCCGGGTGCTTTTGGATCCCCGGCTTGAGGCCGCCGCCGGGCTTGTGCGGAGGATCGACAAGGCCCAACGCCGTTTCCTCCACGCGAAGCCGGATCTGTTCGCGGCGCGCGTCCGCGGCCATAAGATTGTGGACGGCCATGGAGATTTGCGCCCGGAGCATATCTTTGTCGACGATCGTATCCGAATCATCGACTGTCTTGAGTTCAATCCCAAGCTCAGGGCCGTCGACCCTCTCGATGAAGTCGCCTTTCTCAGCGTCGAATGCGACCGCTTGGGCGCTCCTTGGGCCAGTGATGTCCTCCAGCGACGGATTTTGCGGACGTGGGGAGATCTCTCATCCGAAGCGCTTTTTTGTTTCTACCGGTGCTATCGCGCGACACTCCGCGCGCGCTTGACTCTCGCTCACCTCCTTGAGTCCAACCCTCGCACACCGGAAAAATGGCCCCTTCTCGCCCGTGCCTATTTGCGCATCGCCGCCGCCGACGCGATCCGTCTTGAGCGTAAACTCAAAACACGATGAGATCGGTGAGAGCTTTGCCCAGGTATAGGCGGCGGATCGCCTCGGCAAGAAGTTCCCCAACCGGGAGCACGTCGATCTTTTCGTTCGTTATCCTCGACCCAAGCCGGAACGGGGGAACAGTGTCGGTGATGACAAACCGATCGATTGCCGGATCGGCTATAATCTCGAGCGCTCCCTGCGTGAATAGGCCATGGGTTACCAGTGCAATGACACGTTTGGCGCCTGCTTGGCGCGCCGCCTTCGCCGATCTGAGCAGCGTATTCCCTGTGCTGACCAGGTCGTCGACGATCAGTGCCGTCGATTCTGCCACATCGCCGACGAAAAGGTTGCCGGAGACGACGCCACTACTGCGATGCTTGTCTGTAAATCCTTTACCAACCGGCTGATTGAGAGCCGATTCCAAGGCCAAACGGAATATTTCGGCGCGCTTGGCACCGCCCGGATCAGGAGACACGACACAAAGGTGCTCGCCGCTTAAGGCTTTGGCATAGTCGACAAACAAAGGTGCGGCGGTGAGCGCCACCGTGCGGCATCGGAAGGCGTTTTCGAAAGCCGCCGGGTTATGGACGTCCAGAGCTACGAATACAGCGGTGCCAACCGCTTCGAATAGGCTTGCCACATATCGGGTGATGACCGGATCGTTCGGCTTGGTGCGGCGATCCTTCCGCGCGTAGCAAAGGTAGGGCACGATGGCCGTGACGCGGGCGGCCCCGGCATCTTTGAGAGCGCCGATGAAAAACAAGAGCCGACAAAGCTTGTCGTTTGCACTTTCGGAGGGGCCGCCGTGAAGGCTTTGCACGACATAGACATCTGTTCCGCCGACAGGATCAAGTGGTCGTGTCTTGTGCTCTCCATCCTCGAATTGGCGTTCCTCATGCTTCGCGAGAGGTTGACCAAGAGCCCGCGCAACTGCTTCCCCGAGTTCCGCAGTTGCTTGCAGCGCAAAGAGCTGTAGACGCGCCCCCCCGGACAGATCAGTTCGAGCATCTGAGGGAGACCAGACTGGATATCCTCGTGGCATCTTCTATGACCTTCCTCGAAACCCGGCGGACCGCCCTCGCGCCACTGGCTTAGCACCGGCCGGTGAAGCCGCATATGCCGCCGCCGGGAATCGTGCTCTGGTCGCGCCAGCCGTCTCTAATCCAATCGACAGAAGAGACCATGATCTACGAATATAGCTCCGGTCACATCTTATTATGGCTTGCACATGAAATCCACGAATGCCCTCCCTAACCACCCTAAGGCAAGCGCGATGAGATCGACTGACATGGATCAATGCAGGAGAAGACCCGATTTGACACAATTTCCGTATTCAAATGCGCCCATGCCATGTCAAAATCTGAATGGACACTTCGATCGCTATTTTCATGCCTCTCCAGTGTTCGGTGGAACCCGCGAAGGTCGTGCTTGTTGACGACGATCTCGCGGTATTGAGTTCGCTACAATTTCTTTTGGAATTGGAAGGGTTCGACGTAGCCACTTTCAAGAGCGGCATGGAACTTCTTTCGCAGCCGGCATTACCCAATCGAGGCTGCTTCGTTATTGATTATAGCATGCCTTTGATGAATGGTTTGGAATTGCTCGCACGGCTGCGCGCTCGTCGATCAACACTTCCCGTGATCCTCATTACAGGTCGCCCCGATCGTTCGATCGACCAGAAAGCAGCGCATGCGGGCGTTCTCCAAGTATTGCGCAAACCGCAAATAAATGATGGTCTCGTCAAGTCTATCCGGGAAGCCCTGTCAATTTATTAGCCGCCATCTGGAAATAGATTAAGGTTGCGTGGTAGGAAACACTACGCTCACGACGGGGATTGTTTATGACATTCATGCCGTCAGTGAGGCCGGGGGATTGACCTTCGCCTGACCCTTAGCGCTTCATTCCACAGACAGACATCACCGGCAGTATTTCGCAGAATTGAGGACGACGATGACCTTAAATGAATCGCCGATCGACCGAACAAGTCTTTCTCCCGAAATGATGCGGCTGATGCAAGCGTGGTGGCGCGCGGCCAACTTCTTATCGGTAGGGCAGATCTATCTCTTGGACAATCCGCTGCTGGATGAACCGCTAAAACCTGAGCATATCAAGCCGAGGCTGCTTGGGCATTGGGGCACGACGCCGGGCCTCAATTTCATTTATGTGCATCTCAACCGGATCATTAAAGAGCAAGATGTCAATGTCCTTTTCATCGCTGGCCCAGGTCATGGGGCACCAGGTGTTGTGGCCAATACCTGGCTAGAAGGCACCTACAGCGAACTTTATCCAGAAGTGCCGCAAGACAAAGAAGGAATGCGGCGTTTGTTCCGCCAGTTCTCTTTCCCTGGTGGAATTCCAAGCCACGCGGCTCCGGAGACGCCTGGCTCGATCCATGAAGGCGGCGAACTCGGCTATTGCCTCTCGCATGCCTATGGAGCGGCGTTCGACAACCCTGATCTGATTGTCGCCTGCGTCGTTGGCGATGGCGAGGCGGAAACGGGCCCCCTCGCAACCTCCTGGCATGCGAACAAGTTCCTCAATCCCGCCTCCGACGGCGCGGTCCTGCCAATTTTGCACCTGAATGGCTATAAAATAGCTAATCCGACGGTGCTGGCAAGGATCAGCCGGGAGGAACTCGAGGCTTTATTCCGGGGCTATGGTTATGCGCCAATTATCGTAGAGGGCGATGTGCCCGAGGTCATGCATCAGGCCATGGCCGCGGCCTTCGATCAAGCGTTTGTGCAGATCCGGAAAATCCAGGAGACAGCCCGGGCTGGCGGTTTCTCGGCTCGCCCCTTCTGGCCGATGATCGTCCTGCGCAGCCCCAAGGGCTGGACCGGCCCCAAAACGGTTGATGGCCTCAAGACGGAGGGTTCTTGGCGATCGCATCAAGTGCCAATCAGCGATATGAGCAAGCCTGGGCATCTGCGCCTGCTTGAAGAGTGGATGGCAAGCTATCGTCCAGAGGAGTTGTTTGACCAGGCGGGCCGGCTTCGCGCCGAGATCGCGGCCCTCGCGCCGTCAGCTAATCGCCGGATGAGCGCCAATCCGCACGCCAATGGTGGCGCGCTGAAGCGCCCGTTGCGGCTTCCCGACTTCAAGCTCTACGCCGTGCCGGTCGTCACTCCGGGACAAGTGGATGCCGAAGCGACACGAATTATGGGCAATTTTCTGCGCGATGTGATGCAGGAAAATATGTCAAGCCGCAACTTTCGTATCTTCGGTCCGGATGAGACAGCGTCGAACCGGCTTCAAGCCGTGTTTGAGGCGACCGATCGTGCATGGGACGCCGAGACTATTCCCGGGGACGATCATCTCGCTCCCGACGGAAGGGTCATGGAGATCCTCAGCGAACACACATGCGAAGGCTGGCTTGAGGGCTATCTGCTCACCGGGCGGCACGGTCTATTGTCTTGCTACGAAGCTTTCATCCACATTGTTGATTCCATGGTTAATCAACACGCGAAATGGCTGAAGACATCGCGCGAGGTCGCCTGGAGGCGCCCGATCGCATCGTTGAATTACCTTCTGACTTCCCATGTCTGGCGGCAAGACCACAATGGATTTAGTCATCAGGATCCAGGTTTCATCGACCACGTTGTCAACAAAAAGGCGGACACCGTACGGGTCTATTTTCCGCCTGATGCCAACACGCTGCTCTACATCACCGACCATTGTCTGCGCAGTTGGAACAGGATCAATGTCATCGTCGCGGGCAAGCAGCCGGCGCCGCAGTGGCTCGACATCGACACGGCGATCAAACATTGCAGCGAAGGGATCGGCATTTGGGAGTGGGCCAGCAATGACCGCGGCGGCGAGCCAGACGTTGTCATGGCCTGTGCTGGTGATGTGCCGACTCTAGAGACTCTCGCCGCCGTCGACCTTCTGCATCACTATGCGCCGGACATCAAAATCCGCGTGATCAATGTCGTCGACTTAATGACCTTGCAGCCGCAAGCGCAACATCCGCATGGCTTGCCCGATCATGACTTCGACTTGCTATTTACAAAAAATAAGCCGGTCATCTTCGCCTTTCACGGCTATCCGTCGCTCATTCACAGGCTCGTCTATAAGCGTACAAACCACGACAACATGCATGTGCGCGGCTACCAGGAAGAAGGCTCGACGACTACACCCTTCGATATGGTGGTGCGCAATAGGCTCGATCGTTTCCATCTTGTTGGCGACGTCATCGACCGGGTGATGACAATTGATACTTCAGGCGTCTATATAAAGCAGGCAATTCGGGACAAGCTTATTGAACACAAGCGTTACATCGGTGAATACGGCACCGATCTGCCAGAAGTCCGCGATTGGCGTTGGTCCGCGAAATGAAACGCGAAGAGGAGCGCAATTTCGCGTCTCGAGATAAGTGCTTCAACGTGTGGCCGTCACACAGAACGCCACATCGAGAGAAGACGTCCTCCGTGCAGATGAGCACAGTCGGCATTGGTCTCGCCAGGACTGTATTTTAGGCTAGTCGCTTCGATAAGTTCTGAGGAATGCGTTCAATGTCCGCCTTCACCAGCATTTTAGAAAGAAGTTCAAGAGAAGTTTTTGGTTCCCATCCCAATTTGCTTCGCGCCTTTTCAGCATTGCCAATCAATACCTCGACTTCCGATGGACGATAGAACGCCGGATTAACCCGGACCAATGTCGCCCCATTGGAAGCTAAGACACCGCGCTCCTGTTCTCCGGTCCCGACCCAATCTATGTCTATACCTGCGGCTTTGAACGACAGTGTTGCGTAATCACGTACCGTGACAGCACGATTGGTCGCCAAGACATAAGTATCCGGCTCCTGGGCTTGCAGAACACGCCACATGCCTTCAACATATTCCGCCGCATATCCCCAATCCCGCAAGGCTCCAAGATTGCCGAGCTCGAGCACTTTTTGCAATCCCGCGGCAATCCGCGAGACCGCGATGCTGATCTTGCGAGTCACAAACTCGGGGCCACGTAGCGGGGATTCGTGATTAAAGAGGATGCCGGAGGACGCGAAAATCCCATAGGCTTCGCGGTAATTGACCGTCATCCAATGCGCGTAAAGTTTGGCGGCGCCATAGGGGCTGCGCGGATAAAACGGCGTCGTTTCGTCTTGCGGAAACGACTGCGTCGCCCCGAACATTTCCGCAGTCGAGGCTTGATAGAAACGAATACGCGGATTAATCGCTCGGATGGCCTCAAGCACGCACACGGCTCCAATACCGGTTATATTGGCCGTGGCGATTGGCTGATCGAACGAGACATGCACGAAGCTCTGCGCGGCAAGGTTGTAAATTTCGTCTGGTTTCGTTGTCTCGATAAGCCGCAAGGCTGCACTTAAATCTGTGATATCATATTCCCGCAGGTGCAGGCGCGGGTGTTCGGAAATGCCAAGCTCTTGTATCCGCCAAAAGTTCGGCGAGCTGCATCGCCGGTAGGTGCCGTAAACTTGATACCCGCGGTTCAAGAGGAAACTCGCCAAGTAAGCGCCGTCTTGACCCGTTATGCCCGTGATGAGTGCGGTAGTCATGATATTCCTTGTTCGTTAACACATTTCATCATGCGGATATGAGGTCAGCGTTTGCTGATGCTCGGACCATCTGGACTCCACGTAGCCAGCGAACTTTTTCTTGAAGGATTCGGTTGAGAAATGCATCGCATGCGCTCTGATCCGGTCAGGATCAAAGCTGTTCTCGACGCTTTCAAATTTTTCTATGGCGTCACAGATCGCTTGAGGTGTTTGATGCCAGAAATAAAGTCCGGTAACACCATCGACAACGGTATCTCGCGCGCCCCCCTTGCCAAAAGCCACAACAGGCGTGCCACAGGCTTGGGCCTCGAGCGGAGCGATTCCGAAATCTTCTTCGGAAGCAAATAGGAAACACCGCGCTTTTTGCATGTAGTCCAAGAGGACCGGAAAGGGCTGAAATCCTAAGACGCTTACGTTGCTTGTTGCTTCCGCTTTGATTTGTTCGAAGAGCGGGCCGTCACCTATGACCACCAGTTTTCGATTGGGCATATGGGCAAAAGCCCTGACGATTAATTGGACCTGCTTATAGGGAACCAGGCGGGAACATGTAAAATAGAAATCTTCCCGTGGACCGGATCCGATCGTGAAATCGTCCACTTCAACACAAGGATAAATCACCGTTGAGGGACGCCGGTATACTTTCCAGATCCGGCGTGCAATATAAGAAGAACAAGCAATAAAGTGATCGACACCATTGGCGGTTCGCGAATCCCAAATGCGCATGCGATGCAAAAAATAGCGAACCAATGCGCTACGGAATCCTTTTGTGAGCTTCGACTCCTGCAGATATTGGTGCTGAAAGTCCCAGGCATATCGTATGGGCGTGTAACAATAGCAAATATGCAATTGATCAGGACCGGTCAGCACGCCTTTGGCGACCGCGTGGCTGTTTGAGATAATCAGATCATATTCGGATAAATCATGCTGTTCTATCGCCAATGGCATCAGCGGGAAAAGATAGCGATAGATATATTTGGAGAATGGGAATTTCTGCAGAAAGGACGTTTTGATCTTGGTATTGGCGAACGCCGTTCTTTCATTTTCGGGTAAATGATCAATTAGGCAAAATAGGTCCGCATCAGGAAATAGAGAAATGATGACCGCAAGCACTTTGTCCGACCCCGCATAGGTCGTAAGCCACTCGTGGACCAGTGCGACTTTCTTGACCCTGCCTGGGTTCAGGTCCTCTCTAGGTTTTGTCATATCCATCGGGATTACTTGCTCACTCGCGTGCGGCGTTTGCAGCCTGCATGTTTAAAATTTAATGCCCCAGAGCGCTCGCCGCCGAGCCTAGCCGGCTCGAAAGGCGCCAATTCTTAGCCAATGTGACAGTGACGCTCAGAAGGCTGTTCTCCATTTGCGCGGCGTTGTTCAGAACCTGAACGATAGCGAGCCCCGCTGGCGGGAATTAGAACAAACCACTTGAAGAATTACCCAAGCATTTTCTCAAAATGGCCGCCTCAACGACTGAAATGCCCATTAGGTCCCCCGGCTAAAAAAATAAAATACGTCCCGCCCCCAAAGTGTAAAGTATCCTTTGGAACAGCAATAATATTATATATGCTCTACTACATGACGCTATCAGTCATTAATTAGCCGCTTAGCGGAAACAGGCTAGACCCATTTGGGCTATAAGCTCTGCAGTTTAGTAACTATTAATAAATTATGACAGTTATTAGTACGTTACTCCGTGACAATATTAACTATTAATAATCTACTTAGGGGAAACACGCCAGACCCATTTGAGTTATCAGCTTTCCAACTTAGGGTTATGCTAAAAAATAAATAATAACGGAAATTCACTTCTATCAAAACACTAGATTTTAATTAGGTGCCAAAGGCAAACATGCTCAACCTATTAGGGCCTGCCGTGCCGTGACCTTTGCCGCCCCCTGCTGAAGACCAAGCTCAGTACTAGAGGCTGGTGCTTTCTTCCCGAGCTTAGCCAGCAGTCGCTTAAGCTTTATGGCCGATTCACGCTGTGCTTTCGTGACATTGAAGATGTGCCGGGGGAACAAGGAAGCGCAGTTTCCTATGCGATGCTACGCCGCTGGGCGAACCATTTTGGTCGCAAGATCGCGGGCGATATCCGCAGACGCCGGCCAAATCCGCATAGCGCCTGACACATCTGGACGAAAATACTCTCAAATCGATAGCCGTCTGGCCGGCCTCTCCCTTGGAAGCCGGGGGTGGCGTTCTCGATGTGCTGGTCAAGTCTTGGAGGAACTGGTCAAGTCTCGGAGGAATAAGGGGGTGGGAGCAAACTGATGCCAGAAT